>DATFXE010000438.1:0-10227 GCA_035258585.1 Roseiflexaceae bacterium
GGAGGGCAAAGCCCTCCAAACCTCCCAACCGCGTAACTCCTAATTGTAAATTGCAAATTGAGCGCCAATGCTACAATTTACAATTTACAATTACCTCCGTCGTTGCCGCCGCAGCGCCGCAAAGCGCACGATCGCGCGGACCAGATCTTCTTCGGTCGAGAGCGACAGCATGTCCACCCCGGAGCGCTTAAGCGTTTCGACCAGCACGGCTTCGCGCCGTTGCGCCGCCGCCGCGAAGCGCTCGCGGAACCTTTTGTCGTGTGTGTCGACGTAGAGCTGCTCGCCGGTCTCGGCATCCTCCATGACGATTGGGCCGATATCCGGCAGCTCCACCTCGCGCGGGTCCCACAGGCGTACAGCCAGGACGTCGTGCCGCTGGCGGAGCAAATTCAGCGGGCGATCCCAGCCCGGCGCGCTGATAAAATCCGAGATGATAAAGATCAATGAGCGTCGCTTGATCGCGTGCAGCGCGGTGTCGAGCAGCGGCGTCAGATTGGTGAACGGCGCCCTGGGTAAGCGCGGCTGCTTGAGCAGATCGTTGACTAGGCGCAGGACATGCATGCGCCCGCCGCGCGCGGGAATCGTACGCTCGACCCGGCTGCCGTAGAACATCGCCCCGACGCGATTGCCGTGGCGCGTCAGCAACCGTGCCAGCGTCGCAACCAGGTCGATCAGCACCGTCCGTTTCTGGCTTCGCAGTGTGCCAAAGTCGACCGATGGGCTCAAGTCGAGCAGGAACCAGGCCGTGATCTCGCGATCTTCGACGTACTGGCGGACATATGGGGCATCCATGCGCGCGGTGACATTCCAATCGATATAGCGAATATCGTCCTCGGGCTGATATTCGCGCAGATCGGCGAAATCCAGGCCGTAGCCGTAGAACAGGCTGCGATAATCGCCCTGCAGCAGGCCATCTAGCCGGCGAATGACTTGCCAATCGAGCCGGTGCAGGATACGCTCAGGCGTTGAATCGGATGTTTCGGGTGTTGGCGTGCTCATGCAGCGGCACCTCCGGCATCGGGATGCGGTCGAGTATCTTGTTCAACAGCGCGTCGCTGGTCACATTATCTGAGAGCGCCTCGTACGACAGCACCAGGCGGTGCCGCATGACGTCGAGCGCCATATCCCGCACCTCCTGCGGCAGGGCATACGCGCGCCCACGCACAAACGCTAGCGCCCGCGCGGCCAGGATCAGATTGATCGAGGCGCGTGGACTCGCGCCAAACGTGATGTAGTGCTCCAGTTCTTTCAAGCCATAATCTTTCGGCTGCCGCGTGGCGGTGACCATGCGCACGGCATACTCGATCAGCGCCGGGTCGACATACACCCGGCCAGCCTCCTGCTGCAAGCTCAGCAGCTGCTCGGTGCTCAACACCTTTTGCACGGCCTGGACTGCGCCGGTCATCCGCTCGACGATCACGAACTCCTCGGTCGTGCTGGGGTAGCCCACCAGCACCTTGAGCATGAAGCGATCGACCTGGGCTTCGGGAAGCGGATATGTGCCTTCGGTCTCGATCGGGTTCTGGGTCGCCAGCACGAGGAATGGGTTCGGCACCGCGAACGTCTCGCGCCCGATCGTGACCTGTCGCTCTTGCATGACTTCCAGCAGCGCGCTCTGCACCTTGGCTGGCGCACGGTTGATCTCATCGGCCAGCAGCAGGTTGGTGAACACCGGGCCGAACGAGGTATTGAACTCGCCGGTTTTTTGATTATAGATTCGCGTGCCGACCAGATCGGCCGGTACCAGGTCGGGCGTGAACTGGATGCGCTTGAACTCGCCGCCGATCGCGTCGGCCAGCGTCTTGATCGCCATGGTCTTGGCCAGGCCGGGCACGCCTTCGACCAATATGTGCCCGCGTGCCAGAAGTGCGACGACCAGCCGTTCCAGCAGGTGATCCTGCCCGACGATGATCTTCTTGACTTCGTAGAGGACGCGTTCCATCGCCATCCCGCTCTCGGGATTCCTGGGTCGATCCATGGGCTGCTCCTTCTGCGGTGGGGTGCGGGGGCGGCCGGGTGCCCACACCCAGAGGGTACCCGGCGCCGCCCCGCACCCGCGCCACTGGGGAGGATTGGAGGGACCGCGCGGCCCCCCAATCCTCCCCAGTAAAACGTTTCTGCAGCACTAATACGGCGGCAGGCCGGCCGCGCCGCCGGCCACATTGATCGGCACCGCAAAGCCGATTCCGGCGAAGGCATCCTGCTGGGCCGGGTTGACGAGCCCGGCGACGATGCCGACCACCTGGCCCTCACGGTTCAGCAGTGGGCCGCCCGAGTTGCCGGGATTCACCGCCGCGTCGATCTGAATCAAGCCGTTTAATCTGCGGTCGTTGTTGGGGGGCTGGAAGGAACGATCGAATCCGGAGATCACCCCTGCGGTCATTGAGCTGTACAGGCCAAGCGGATTTCCCACCACAAACGCCTCGTCGCCGACATGCATGGCGTTCGGGTTGCCGAGCGTCGCGGGCACGATCCGCGCCGGCGGCTGGCTCGCGCGCAGCACGGCGATATCATGCTCCGGCTGCTCGGTCATCACCAGCGCGAACGACTCCGTGCCATCCGCGAAGGTCAGCTTGATCTCGGTCGCTTTGGCGACGACATGCAAGCTGGTGAGGATGTCGCCGCTATCGTCGACCACGACGCCGCTGCCGACGCCCTGCTCGACCTCGCCATTCGCGCCGGGCGCCTGTGTCTGGATCAGCACCAGCGATGGTTGGATGGCCCGATACACCAGCGCGGAGTAAGCCGGCGCTGGCGTGGCCGAGGCCATTGCCTGGGCGACCGACTCGTTGATCTCGCGCGCCGTCATTGGCCGGGCGGCCGGGAAGAGCAAGCTGTGGAGCAACAGCGCTATCAGCGCGGCTGCGACGCCCGCGGCAAATGGCACCGCGCCGCGCGCGCGGGTGCGGAAGCGCTGCAAGCGCCGTCGCCACAGCTCCGATCGTGAAGCAGACGGTTCGCTCATGCTCGTTTCCATCCTGAGGAAGCGCAACCTGCGTTCAGCATAGTAGTTGTTTTGCAGGCGGTCGGAAGTTGCTGCGAGCTAGAAAACGTGACACACAAACTATAGCATGTTTATGGCACTTTTTCCTGGGGCGAAAATGAGATAATGCTTAGAGAGCAGCAATCTATTGACCGTTGCATAAGCAGCTAAAGAGGGATGCTGGGGAGGTCTGGAGGGGCTGAAGGTCCCTCCAGACCTCCCCAGTGGTGGGGGTGCGGGGGTGGCCGGGTGCCTCCTGGGCGTCGCCCCCGCACCCCCACCAAATATGCCAAATCAATGCACATATCAGTAATCTTGGTACGCCGCCTCACGCAGGCCCTTGATGTAGCCGATCGCGAACAGCCGGCCCATTGACTCGTAGCCGGGGTTGCGGTTGTCCTCGCCCTCCATGGTCGGCACGTGGTCGGGGCGCAGCACGCCCTCGAAGCCGATCTCGCGGTAGGCCCGCAGGCACGCCAGCAGGTCGGTCGGCCCGTCGTCGTGGAAGGTCTCGACGAATTTTTCGGGCGTGCCGCGCACATCGCGCAGGTGCACAAAGAAGATCTTGTTCTGTTTGCCGAAGTGGCGGATGGTGGCGGGCAGGTCGTCGGTCATCAGCGCGAAGTTGCCCTGGCACAGCGTGATCCCGTTGACCGGGCTGGGCACGATATCGAGCAGGCGCTGGAAGTTCTCCACGCTGCGCATGATCCGCCCGACCCCGCGGATCGGCGAGAGCGGCGGGTCGTCCGGGTGCATGGCCAGCTGCACGTTCCATTTCTCGGCCACTGGCACGACCTTCTTGAGGAAGTACTCGAGACTCTCCCAGAGCTGCTCCTCGGTGACGATGCCGGCCTCGGTCAGCGGCGCGTCGCGCATCAGGCTGTGGTCGTAGCCGGTGACCAGCGCGCCACCGCGGGCCGGAACGCTGATGGATGTGCGCATCCAGTTGAACATGGTCATCCACTCGTAGCACCAGACCGGAATGCCCAGCCGGCCCATGTTTTCGATCAATGTGCAGACGGTGGCAATCTCCTCGTCGCGCCCCTCCAGGCCGCGCTTGGCGCGATCGAGCGGCGGGCGGCTCTCGATCACCGACAATGTGAAGCCGGCGTCTTCGAAGCGCTGCTGCATGCGCAGCAGCGGCATGTAATCCCAAGGCTGCTCGGTCCCGCGCTCCTCCCAGGGCAGGCTGCCGACGGCGTGTCGGATGCCGACCTGCTTGACCAGCGTCCAGAGCCGGGTGGGGGATGGGGGCAAGATTTCCGCGATCTCGATCATGATGCATTCCCTTTACGCTTCAGTGCGGCGACATTTCGGCGCCAGTATAATACGAATTTGCTTTGAGGCTGGCGGGTGTACTCATCCCCAGAGCATTCATTATAGTTGGAAAGGGGTCGAGATGCGTGGGCGCGCATTTCGACCCCTTTCCAACTGCCTTGACGTTTCGAGGAGCATCGTACGAGATGAGGCCGTAGAACCTATGGATTGGCGCCGAAGGCTACCGCTGCGATTGTCCAATTTCATGCTGCCGCAGCAGTCGGCAGTCGATCGCGGGATGAAAACGCGCGATCGCTTACAAACTGCCACAGATGCAAATTCCCGGCCAGCAGCAGCAGCGACGTCTCGCCGATGTTCCACCAGAAATGTACATCCAGCCGCACAGCCGTGGTAACAGCCGGCAGCCGGCAGATAAACGTCCCCTGTGTCAGTTCGCTGGTGGCCAGCCAGCCGTCGCGCCCCAGGATGCCGGGCAGCCCCTGGGCTGCCACATTGGTGACGCCCAGGGCGTGCAGATCCTGGAGCACGATCAGATAGCGCGCCATCAGATAGGTATGCTCGATCGTATGGGCTGTGGTCCACACCAGGAGCAACCATGCCCAGGGGTTACGTATCCCGCCGCGCACCAGATAGATCACCGTCAGCAAGACCGCCCAGTTCCACACGAAGTGAACCCACTCGGCGTTCAGGGTCGAGATCAGGCCGCTGGAGACGAAGCTGGGCCAGCGTAGAAGGTGGTACTGCACCCATTGGGCCACATGTTCGAGTGTATGAAAACCCTGAGCCGTCACAAGGATGCACAGCACCATCGCGATTTGCCCATAGCGCCGCGCATCGGCGCGCCATTTGGCGATCGCTGGCGGCAGCAGCAGCGCCAGCACCAGCGACGTAGCGGCCCATAGCGGCAGCCCCAGCCAGCGCATCGCGCCGGCCGCCGCTACCAGGCCGATCGCCAGCAGCAGCACGAACGCGCGCGCCTGACTGCGCACATTGAGCAGGTCGAGCAGCGGGAACCTCGGGTGCGCGAATGAAGGAACGGTTGCATGCATGGCTTTGGCGCCTTAATACTTACTGATGATACTGCTGGCAAACTCGCCAGCCGGGGGTTGCGGGGCCGCAGGCCCCCGAGAAGTTTCTCTTTTGCACCTGGTTCGGGCGGCAAAGCCGCCCGAACCAGGTGCAAAAACCAATTCTTCTTGCAGGGCAAAGCCCTCCAAACCTCCCATCTGAGTAAGCCAGCAGTATCACTGAGCTACCTTGTCACCGCGATCAACGTCTGCGCGGACAGGTTGCCTATGTTGGATACCTTACCATCCGGCCAGCGAATCTCCAGCCGCTGCACCGCCGCGTCCGCCGGCAGCCCAAAGTGAATCCGCGGCGCATCGCCGGAGATATAGCCGCTGACGGCGCGCACATCGCGGTAGTATGTGCCGGAACTGGCGTGGAGCGCAAGCTGCGCGCCAATCGCGCGGACATTCTTGCTGGCCGGCCAGAACAGGTCGACCTCGAGTCCCTTGCCGCCGCACAAACGGTTCTCGAACACCTGGGCTGGTGACTGGAGGTTGTTGACCACGATATCCAGGTTGCCGTCGCCGTTCAGATCGGCCATGCTCATCCCCCGCCCGCTGGCGAGCGAGCCAAGGCCCCAGCTCGCAGCTGCGGTGAAGGAGCCGCGGCCATCATTCCGAAACACCACGTTCGGCTCGACCAGCTCGTGGTTGGGCAGGTAGTCGAACAGCCCGGCGGCGATCATGCCGTTGACGACATAGATATCCAGAAAGCCGTCGTTATCGAGATCGCCGAACTTGCCGGACCAGCTCCAGCCGCTCGAGTCGACGAAGCGCTCATAGGCCTGATTGCTCCAATGGCCATTGCCGTCATTTATTTGCAGGGTATTCTCGACATGCTGCGGGTCGGAGCTGGTGAGCGGCCTGGTCATCAGCTTCATCATCGGCAGCCAGCGCGCCATCGTCGCCAGGTCCTTGTCGGCGGGCTTCATATCGGTGGCAAAGATCTCGGGGCGGCCGTCGTTGTCGATATCGCCCACATCCAGGCTCATGGTGTTTTCGGATGTGTAGGCGAATGGCGTCACCGTGCGCCAGGCGCCGTTCTGCTGAACCCATGCGTAATCGGGGCGGTTGAAGTCGTTGCCGACCACGATATCGGGGCGGCCATCGCCGTCGAGGTCCGGCAGCGCAATCGCCAGCGCATCGGCGGCATTGGCCAGGCGCTGCGCCTCGAAGCTATCGCCCTGGCGCCGATAGACGAACACGCCCACGCCACCGCCCTGCTGCTGAAAGATTGGCCCGGCCTGCTTGAGCAGCTCGGTATCGTAGGATCCGGCAATCAGCTCAAGCGTGCCGTCGCCGTTCAGATCGCCCCAGGTCATACTGTAGAAGGGGTTGTTGACGCCCGGCAGTGTTCCAACCACAAAGCGTTTTGTGCCCGCTTTGCCGGTATTGTGCAGATAGGCCGGCTTCTCGAAGCGTCGCGTAAAGACGATATCTGGCTTGCCATCGGCATCAACATCGACGATCGCCGCCGCACGCGATCTACCGAACGGCAGATCCTCGCGACGAAACTGAAAATCGCCCTCATTCCAGAGAATCGCATTCGGTCCATCGAGATTGGCCATCACAATATCCAGCCGGCCGTCGCCGTCCAGGTCGCCAATCGCGAGCCCCGCGCCATTGGCCTCGTATAGGGCTATGTTGCCCGCGCTGGTTGTGCTGTAGTCGAGCGTGTGCGCCACAAAGGCGCCCGTGCAGGGCTGCGGCTGGGCCAGCGGTTCCTTCGCGACACGCACGGGGATCTCGGCGGCAGGGGTCGGAGCGAGGGTAGGCACGGCCTCAGCGCAGCCGGCCAGCAGGAGTACCAGCGCGAACAAGCGCGCCCCAGCCCAGCTCCGGCGCGCCGAACGAAGGACATGAAGCGGCGATTCCACAATTATTATCCTAAATAACACGACCTACGTAGTCAGCGTTTGCAGGGAGGTTTGGAGGGCTGCAAGCCCTCCAAGAAGCCTTTTTTTCTGGCTCACTACGGCGACACCCAGAGGGTACCCGGCCGCCGTAATGAGCCAGAAAAAAGCGGCACAGATTGCAATCTGCAATCTGCAATCGCCCTAGCCGCCCTTGACCGCCCCGGCCGTCAGGCCGGACATGAACTGGCGCGAGGCCAGAACGAATACCGTCAGGATCGGCAGGATCGCCCCGGTCGCGCCGAGGATCTGCACGCCGAGCTCGGTCCCCTTCAGGCTCTTCAACGTGCTGAGCGCCACCGGCAGCGTGTACTTCGCCTCATCCTTCAGGATCAGCAGCGGGAACTGGAACTCGTTCCACTTGCCCATGAAGGTCAAGATCGCCAGCGCGGCCAGCGCCGGCACGATCACCGGCACAATGATATTCCAGTAGATCCGGAACTCGTGCGCCCCGTCGATCCGCGCTGCATCCATCATATCGGCCGGGATGGCGCTGGAAATATACTGGCGCATCCAGAAGATACCGAACGCGTTGGCGACGCCTGGAATGATCAGCGGGTTCCAGGTATCGATCCAGCCCAGGTTGCGCATCACTATGAACAGCGGGATGATACCGATCGCGCCGGGCACCATCAGCGTCGCCAGCAGGAAGGCGAACAGCGGCTCGCGCCCTGGGAAGGTGAACTTCGCGAAGCCATAGCCGGCCAGCGAGCAGAAGAACAGCACCAGCACGGTGTGGATGGTCGAGATCGCGAAGCTGTTGAACAGCGCATTCCAAAACGGCAGCGCCGCGAGCAGATCAGTGTAGTTCTGGACGAGATCGCCGCCAAACCAGATCGGCGGTGGGATGCTCAGGATCGCCGATGTGCGGTGCGTCGATGTCACCAGCGTGTAGTAGAACGGGAAGCTGGCCAGCAGCGCGGCGCCGAGCAGGATAATGTAGAGCAGCGCCATCCCAGCCGGGCTGGCCAACCGATCGCGCTGGCTAACGCGGGACTTAGACTTGACGGCGAAGCCGCCGCCCTGTGTAGTTGTCGCCATGGCATTACTCCGTCAAGTTGCGGCCCTGGAACCGGTTATACATGTAGCTGAACAGGACGATCAGGATGAACAGCCCGACGGCCATCGCCGCCCCGTAGCCGAAGTTCGTATACTTGAAGGCCGTCCAGTAGATCAGCACTAGCGCCGTCAGCCCGGAGCGATCGGTTCCGCCGGGAGCGGACGCTTGGGTGCCACCGACTGTGAGCATCACCGGGATATCGAAGTTTTGCATCGCTCCGATGATCGAGAGGATGACCTGGAAGACGATCACCGGGCGCAGCAGCGGCATTGTGATATGCTGGAAGATATCGCGCGTTCGCGCGCCGTCGACCCTGGCGGCTTCGTACAGCTCGGGATTGATCGACTGCAGGCCGGCCAGGAAGATGATCATCGAATAGCCGGTCCACTGCCAGATCGTCACCATCGCGATCGACGGCTTGATCCAGGCGGCGCTGCCCAGCCAGTCGATCGGCCCCAGGCCGATCCAGCCGAGCGCATAGTTCAGCAGCCCATAGCGCTCGCCGAGCAGCGAGCTGAAAATGAGGCTGATCGCCACCGCCGAGGCGACCTGTGGCGCGAAGAAGGCCGCGCGGAAGAAGTCCTTGCCGCGCACATATCTGGTGTTGATGATAAAGGCCAGCAGCAGCGCGATGATCAGCTGCGGGACAGTTGCGGCGAAGAACAGCCAGATCGTATTGTAGATCGCCTTCCACCAGATGTCGTCGGTCAGCAGCTTGACGTAGTTAGCGGCTCCGACCCACTGCATCTTGGAGATGCCGTCCCACTTGTGCATGCTCAGCCACAGGCCATAGAGCAGCGGAAACAGACCGAAGACGGCATACAGCAGGTAGAAGGGTGAGATGAATGCATATGCCCAGGCGTTGCGTTTGGCCTGCTTTATCGCGCTGCGCCGGTCCTGCTCGCGTCGCTTGCTCCTACTCAGCGTCGTTGTTGCCATGCTGCCTCTCTTCCTTGGGTCCGGGTGGCCGGTGTGCCATTAGGGCGGGTATCAATTCCCGCGATAGAACTCCAAGTCTGCTGAAGCAGACTACCCACTGCTTCAGCCTGCTTCAGCAGGCTTGGAATCCTAGCCGCGGGCTGAAGCCTGCGGCGTGCTTACGCCGTCACGCCCTCGATCCGCTTGAGCGCCTCGGCCTCGGCATCCTTCACGGCCTGCGCCGGGTCCTTGTTCTCCTTCAAGACTTTGGTCAGCTCGGCGCCGACGATGTCGTCGAGCTGCACGTCGTTCGGCGTGCGGTAGATCGCCGGGATATTATCGGCGATCTCGGTCCAGATCTTATAGGTCTTCTGGGCGCCAAAGAAGTCCACCGGCGCTTCGTACAGCGGATCTTGCCAGGCCGGTTTGTAGGCTGGGAACACACCCGACTTCTTGAACAAGACGTTCTGGCCTTCGGCCGTGCAGCAGGCCCACTGGATGAACTTCCAGGCCGCCTCCTTGTTCTTGCTCTGCTCGGGGATCGCCACGAACGAGCCGCCCCAGTTGTAGTTGGCCTCGGGGGCGTGAATCACCCGCCACTTACCGACCGTCTGGGGGTGGTCGCGGGTCAGGCCGCCCTGCATCCAGGCCGCGATCACCATGCCGGCGAAGGCGTTGGCTTTCACGCCGGCCGCCCAGTCCGCGCCCCACCACTCGATGTTGGCGTCGATGCCGGCCTTGCGGGCCTGCGCCGCGAGCTGGAACGGCCGCAGCGCCTTCTCCTCGATCAGAATCTTACTGCCCTGCTGGTAGCCCTCGCCCTGCTGGCGGTAGACCGCGCCGTAGATGTCGGTGTTGGCATTGGCGAACAGGCTGGTTTTGCCGTTCGTCTTGGCCTTGAACTCCTTGGCGAAGTTCAGGAAGTCGTCCCAGGTGTGCTTGTCGGTGCCGATCATCGCTTCGACCTTCTCCGGCTCGGTTGGGTAGCCGGCGGCCTCGAACAGATCG
>DATFXE010000439.1:0-2844 GCA_035258585.1 Roseiflexaceae bacterium
CTCCGGCAAGAGCACGCTGATGAATATTCTGGCCGGGCTCTATCGGCCCGACGCTGGCACGATCCTGGTCCACGACCAGCCGCAGGCATTCGCCTCGCCGCGCCAGGCGATTCAGGCCGGCATCGGTATGATCCACCAGCACTTCATGCTGGTTCCTTCGCAGTCGGTGGCGGAGAATGTGCTGCTGGGCATGCGGCGGCCGCGCTTTCGGCTGAACCTGTCGGAATACGAGCGCGCGATCGCCGAGCTCGGCGATCGCTACGGCCTGCCGATCGATCCGCGCGCGAAAATCTGGCAGCTCTCGGTTGGCGAGCAGCAGCGCGTCGAGATCGTCAAGATGCTCTACCGCGGCGCCGACGTACTGATCCTGGATGAGCCGACCGCTGTGCTGGGGCCGCAGGAGGCCGAGGGCCTCTTCGCCGTGCTGCGCGATATGGCGGCGGGCGGCAAATCGATCATCTTTATCAGCCACAAGCTCCAGGAAGTGATGGCCCTGGCCGGCCGGGTGACAGTGCTGCGGCGCGGGCGCGTGACCGCGGCCGACCTGCCGACCAGCCAGAGCAGCCCGGCCGAGTTGGCCCGACTAATGGTCGGGCGCGAGGTGCTCTTCTTTGTCGATAAGACACCGCTTCAGGCCGGCCCGGTGGTGCTCGACGTCGCCGAGGTGCGGGCCGAGAACGACCGCGGGCTGCCGGCGCTGCGCGATATCTCGCTGCAGGTTCGCGCTGGCGAGATCGTCGGAATCGCAGGTGTAGCCGGCAACGGGCAGCGCGAGCTGGCCGAGGTGATCACCGGGCTGCGCCACACTGTGAGCGGGCGCGTGACGCTGAACGGCGAGCAGATCAACAACCAGCCGGTACGCAAGGCCATCCGCGAGGGCGTGGCGCATGTGCCCGAGGACCGCACGCACGTCGGCAGCGCGCCAAGCCTGAGCATCACCGACAACTTGATTATGAAGCAGTACGGCCAGCCGCCGATCGGGCGTGGGCCCTGGCTGGACGCCACGGCGGCCGAGGAGTTCGCGAATCGGCTGAAGGAGGCCTATCAGATCCGCACGCCTTCGGTGAACATCCAGGCGCGCCTGCTCTCGGGCGGCAACCTCCAGCGGATGATCCTCGCCCGCGAGATTACGGCCCACCCGAAATGCATGGTGGCCATGCAGCCGACTCAGGGGCTGGATGTCGGCGCGATCGAGACGGTTCACCGGCTGCTGCTGGAGCAGCGCCAGCACGGGGTCGCGATTTTGCTGATATCAGAGGAGCTGGACGAGCTGCTAGCACTTAGCGATCGAGTCGCCGTGATCTACGAAGGCCGGATCGTCGGCGAAGTGACCGACGGCGATGTCGAGCGGATCGGGCTGCTGATGACTGGGTCGGCACAGGAAGACAAGCAGCCGGAAGCCGCCGCATAAATGGTCGACGGCTTGGGAGGCTCGCTGAAGTAAGACAAGTTTGATCGATGCGATCATTGCTTTGCGATGTTTTCAGGGTAGGGACACGATATATCGTGTCCCTACCCTGAAAACCGATGATTTTCAATGCGGACATCGCTTGGTATTGCCTGAACAATTGCATACGGAATGATATGAGCGCAAAAACACGCGCCTACACCGGCAATCCACTCTCGCTACGGCTGAGCATCGAGCCGCGCGATCAGATCCCGCGCTGGCTGCCGGCCGCGACCTCGTTCGGCGCGGTGGTTTTGGCCCTGATTGTCGGCGGGGTCATCCTGGCGCTGGCTGGCGGCAGCCCGCTCGCGGCCTACGCCCAGATCGCGCGCTCGTCGTTCGGCGGGATCGACGTCTTCTCCGATACGCTGGTGAAAGCCACGCCGCTGATCCTGGTGGGCCTGGCGTGTACGCTGGCGTTTCGCATGCGGCTGTGGAACATCGGCGCCGAGGGGCAATTCTTTATGGGCGCGTGGGGCGCCAGCGCGGTGGTGCTGCTGCCGCTGATCTCAGCCCAGACATCGCCGTGGGTCGCCATTCCGCTGATGATGCTGGCAGGTTTGGCCGCTGGCGCGCTGTGGGGCTTCATCCCTGGCTTCCTCAAGGCGCGCTACAGCGTGAACGAGATCATCTCCACACTCATGCTCAACTATATCGCGATCGCCTGGAATGACTTCTTTATCTTCGGCGTCTGGAGCGAGGGCGGCTTCCAGATGAGCCCGCCCTTCCCGCGCAACGCCTGGCTGCCGCGTCTGACCGATTACGCCCGGCTGTTCCGCGGCTTCAGCGGGCTGACGCTGCATCTGGGTCTGCTGTTCGCGCTTGTGGCGGCGGTGCTGGTCTGGCTGATCCTCAACCGCAGCCGCTGGGGCTACGAGATCCGACTGATCGGCGACAACAAGCGCGCGGCCGAATACGCCGGGGTGGCGATCAGGCGCCAGATCGTACTGGTCATGATGCTTTCCGGAGCGCTGGCCGGCCTGGCCGGCATGTCGGAGATCAGCGGCGTGGTCCATCGCCTGCAAGGGGCGATCTCGCCCGGCTACGGCTTCACCGGCATTATCGTGGCCTGGCTGGCGAAGCTGAACCCGTTCGCGGTGATCCTGGTCTCGATCCTGTTCGGCGCGCTAATCCTAGCTGGGCGCGAGATCCAGCCATCCGGCATCCCAAAGCTGATCCAGGGCATCGTGTTGATGTGCCTGATCGCCAGCGATTTCCTGCTGCGCTATCGCGTGCGTATCCGCCGCGTTGAACGTTATTGACCGCTGCATAAGCAGCTAAAGATGGCTGCTGGGGAGGTCTGGAGGGCCGAAGGCCCTCCAGACCTCCCCAGTGGTGGGGTGTGGGGCGGCTTCGCCGCCCCACACCCCACCACAAAGTTTAGCTATTTGTGCAGC
>DATFXE010000440.1:0-12697 GCA_035258585.1 Roseiflexaceae bacterium
GGGCGTGACAACCGCCAGCCCTGAGCTACTGGCTCAGGCCGGGCGTAGCCCCGAGCAGTTCGTGCTAGGCGGCATTCCGCGCTGGGTGTACCCGATCTGGATGGTGCTGACCAGCACGGTCGTGCTGCTCGCTGCCCGGCGACGCCAGGGCTGGCGCTGGACCGCGACGTTCGTCGCGCTGATCTACCTGGGTTATCGAGTGGTTGGCCGGCTCTTGCTGGGCGCGTTTGGCTTCCCGGTGTCGTTTATTCCGGTGATGCTGCTGCTGGCGGCGTTCGTGGTCGACCTATCGGTCAGCCGGCGCTGGGGGCCGCTGCCGACCGCGCTGGCGCTGGTAGGGGTCTATTACCCCGCGGCCGCGCTGATCGGTCGCTACACGCTGATGCCTGATTTCGCGCTTGCCACTGCGCCCCTTGTGCTGCTGGCCTTGTGGGGCGGCCTGGCGGGTGCCGATCGGTGGCGAAGGCGCGGCGGCAAGATCGCGATGCAGGCGGCTTGAAACCACATTCTTGGTGCAGCGAATTGCATGTCTGTCGCACTTACTGGTTGAATCCGCGGATTAGGCCGATTTTGCGGATAAGATAGTCTCACGAAGAATCCCGTATCCACGCTATCCGTGCTATCCGCGGATAACAACTGAGCTGGGACATACCTAGAAAGAGCGCCACGACTTGAACCTCGTGGCGCTCCTGGTGGCTTTTGGGGTTGTCTCAGCTCAGATGTCGCTCGGCGTCGTTGGCGCTGCCAAGCGCCTCCGGCGTCGTCACACCCTGGCGGCTGGCATCCAGCGTGCCGGAACCACTTTCGCGCGGCTCGACCTGGCCGGCGCGCCCACTTCCGATCGAACTGTCGATGGCCGGCTTGCCCTCGATCGTTGGATCCACCATATTGGCGCCACGATCCACCGCCGGCAGATCGTAGATTCCGCGCCGTCTGGTGGTCGGGTTGAGCGGCGCACCGTACTCGATTTCCTCATTCACAGGCTGGCCGCTGTCGTCGTACATCGCAACCTGGATGGGTGTGTTGGGCGAACTTGTCATATCGGTCTGGTTATCGCGGATCGAGGCGGCGCCGGCGGCCGCCAGGATGCGGCGGACCTCGATCGCATCTTCGTCACGCGCTTTGACGGCCAGCAGCGTCTTGCCGGCGTGGACCTGCTCTTCGTAGCCACGCGCCTCCGCGTCGGAAAGGCCGCCAAAGTCGATCAGCGCCGCTGCTATCCCGCCGACTATGGCGCCTGTGATGGCGCCGGTCAGCGCTGCGCCAAGCGCGCCAAACGCGATGAATGGACCGACGCCAGGGATCAATAGCGTCGCCAGGCCGACCAACCCGCCCCACACCGCGCCGACCGCCGCGCCCTCGCCGGCCGAGACGTCGTCGGCATTGCTCACCACAGCGCCGCTCTCCGTCGCGCGCGACACGATCGAGATATCCTCGAGCTGTAAGGGGTCGGTGCGCAGTGTCTCCAGCGCGTGGCGCGCATCCGCTGGATCGTCGAATATACCGAGAATCGTGCTTGCCATGGTTCTCCTCCTCGTATGATCACGCTCGCAACCGAGCCATCCATCGTTCGATTGGCATTTAGCAAGCCGTGTGCCGGCCGTACCGGTTCACTTTTCATTATGAATGGGACGCAGATGGCCGCGGACGAACGCCGACAATCGGCTTTTGCTCATGTTCCATTCTGCCGAAGGCTAAAATGTCCACTGCATAAGTGCTGTTATTGTCACGAGTTACGCGGTGGTGGGGTTTGGGGAGGCTCTGCCTCCCCAAGATCTTCTTGGAGGGCCGGGTACCCTCTGGGTGCCCCTCCAAACTTCCCCGCAATGGACGACCGCGTACGTCGTGTTATTGTGAACAGGTAGTACTGGTTGTGCGCTAGAGCAAGATTCAAACGAAAGCGCGGATCGGCCTGGCGTGGCGACCCGCGCTTTCGTTCCATGTTGAGCTACCGTTTGCTACCAGTGCCAGTATCGTGAGCGCCCACCGCCCATAGCCATGCTGATGAAGAGGAGAATCAGAATGCCGGGCCAGAAGGTGCCGGTGGCAAACAGCAATGTCAAGCCGCCGAGCCAGAGCAGCGCATTCACACCTTTGTCGGGCCGGCCGCGCGCGGCTTGATGCACCAGGTTGGTAAGCCCGAGCAGCAGTAGGATGCCCGGCCAAAACGCATGGCTGGCCAACAGCGCAACTAGCCCGATCAGAAAGACGATCCCGCCTGCGTCGCCGTGTGGCCTGTAATGATGGCGTGTTGGCGCCGGCGGCTGCGGGCGCGATGGTATCAGTGTCGGCGGTGTCGCCATGCGCGGGTAGCTTGGGGACGCGGGCGGTCGGGTCGGTCCCGGCCGTGTGGCTGATCGTGGCTGGGGCGGCGGGGCCGCGCCAAATGCGCGCCCGCAGACCACGCAGAAGCGCGCATGCTCGGGATTATTGGTTTTGCAGGAAGGACATGTGATCCCGGCGAGACGCGTGGTAGGTCCAGTCGTCGCCGCGCCAATCGGCGTGCCGCAGTCGATGCAGAAGCGCGCGTCGGCGGGGCTGTCGCCGCCGCAGTGTTCACAGTGCAGTGTTTCTGCCATTACGGTATCCTCGGCACACAGTCATGTGTGCGCTTGTCTCCGCACAGTACTTTAGCTAGGACGCTGGCTGGCGTGAAATGTTGCAGAGCATGATTGGGGCGTTTGTCTAGCGGATGTCCTCGTGATTTCAGTTCGATAGTAAATACGCAAGTCGCCGCGCAAGGTTTCCAGGTATCTGAGCTTCGCCCCCTCACCTCGGCGCACCATTGACAGCCCCCACGCCTCGCGGTATCATACTGCAACCCCAATTGTGTCCGTACCAACAGAAGGCTGAAACGCATGCACCGCGCGTATCATCGCTGGGATAGCCCTGCGCTCAACCGTCCCATGGAGCTGCTGATTCTTGGCCACGCCGGTGCGCCGGTGGTGGTGTTTCCCACATCACAGGGCCGTTTCTACGAATATGAGGATCGCGGCATGGTCGGCGCGCTGGCGCATCATCTCGAACAGGGGTGGATCCAGCTGGTCTGTGTGGATAGCGTCGATTCGGAGAGTTGGTACGCCAGTTGGGCGCATCCGCGCGGGCGGCTGTACCGCCACGATCAGTACGAGCGCTACATCCTCGACGAAGTGCTGCCGTTCGTGCGCTCCCAGAACGGCAATCCGTTTACCATGGTCCACGGCTGCTCGTTCGGCGCAATTCACGCCATGCTATTTGGACTGCGCCATCCGACGGTGTTCAGCCGGGTGCTGGCCTTCTCGGGCTACTACGATGTCCACCGCTTCCTCGACGGCTATCACGACGAGGAGGTCCACTACCACAATCCGCTCGATATTGTGCGCGGCCTGCAGGAAGGGCAGCTGGCGCAAGAGATCCGACGTCTTGATATCATCATGGCGATCGGGCGTGACGACGGCGCCGCAGGGACAAACCAGGAGCTGTCCGACGCCTTCTGGAGCAAGAATATCTGGCATGCCATGCGCTGGTGGGATGGCTGGTCGCACGACTGGTCGTTCTGGCAGAAGATGATCACGACCTATATCGGTGGGCATGATTAACGACGAACGATGAAGGATGAACGCTGAGCTGATATCTTCATCGTTCATCCTTCATCATTCCGAAGGGGGCATCAATGGCTGATGACCTGCTAAAGACCACGATCGGCGATCTGCTCGATCGACAGGCCGAGCGATTTGGCGATCGCGACGCGCTCATTCATGTCGAGCACGGCCTGCGCTACGGCTACGCCGAGTTTCGCGACGAGTGCAACCGTGTGGCCAAGGGTATGATGGCCTTAGGCATCGGCAAGGGCGATCACGTCGGCATCTGGGCGACCAACTACCCCGAGTGGGTGGTAGCCCAATTTGCCACCGCCAAGATTGGCGCGGTGTTGGTCACGGTCAACCCTTCCTACCGCACCCATGAGCTGGAGTATCTGCTCAAGCAGTCCGATGTCTCGACGCTGCTGCTGATCGGCAGCTTCAAAACATCCGATTACGTTGGCATGATCAACGAGCTGATCCCTGAGCTGCGCGACTCCGAGCCCGGCCGGCTTAGCGCCGCGAAGTTCCCGCGGCTGCGCCGCGTGATCTTTATCGGCGACGATCGCCACCCGGGCATGATTCAGTGGCGCGATCTTGCCGACATCGGCGCGCAAATCAGCGACGACGAACTGTCCAGCCGCCAGGCCAGCTGCGACCCCGACGACGTGATCAATATTCAGTACACGTCGGGGACCACGGGGTTCCCTAAAGGCGCGCAGCTGACGCATTTCAATATCGTCGCCGATGCCTCGTACATCGCCGAGTGTATGAAGTTCAGCGAGCAGGATCGGCTGTGCATACCGGTGCCGTTCTACCACTGCTTCGGCTGCGTGCTCGGCACGCTCTGTTGCGTCACACGTGGCGCGGCCATGATCATTCCATCGGAATACTTCGATCCGCTCAAGACGCTCGCCGCCGTCGAGCGCGAAGCGTGTACCGCGCTCCACGGCGTGCCGACGATGTTTATCGCCGAGCTTCAGCACTCTGAGTTCGCGAAATTCAGCTTTCCCGCGCTGCGAACCGGGATCATGGCCGGCTCGCCCTGCCCGATCGAGGTGATGCGGCAGGTGGTCGACCGCATGGGCGCGCGTGAGATCACGATCGCCTATGGGCAGACTGAGGCCTCGCCGGTGATCACCCAAACCCGCACCGACGACCCGATCGAGCTGCGCGTCAGCACGGTTGGCCGCGCGCTGCCGAACGTCGAGGTCAAGATTGCCGACCCTGAGACCGGCGCCGAGATGCCGCGCGGGGTGCAGGGCGAGCTGTGTACGCGCGGCTTTATCGTGATGAAGGGCTACTACAATCTGCCCGAGGCCACCGCCAAGGCGATCGACGCGGATGGCTGGCTGCACACCGGCGATCTGGCGACCATGGACGAGCGCGGCTATTGCAAGATCACCGGGCGCCTGAAGGATATGATCATTCGTGGGGGCGAGAACATATACCCGCGCGAGATCGAGGAGTTTCTGTATATGCACCCGAAGATCGCCGATGTGCAGGTTGTGGGCGTGCCGGATCTCAAGTACGGCGAGGAAGTCATGGCCTGGGTCAAGCTCAAGGGCGGCCAGGAGGCGACGAGCGACGAGATTCGCGATTTCTGTCGCGGCAAGATCGCGCACTACAAGATCCCGCGCTACGTCAAATTTGTGTCGGAGTTCCCTATGACCGTGACGGGCAAGATCCAGAAGTACAAAATGCGCGATGTCGCGATCGAGGAGTTGGGCCTCGAAGCGGCCGCGCGTGTCGCGACGGCGTAGATTGTAATGCGTAGTGCGTATTGCCTAGACCGGCGCTCCTATAGGGAATAGGGAACAGGTTACAGGGAACAGATATCAGCCTATTCTAACGCTCCTGTAACCTGTAACCTGTAACCTGTAACCTCATGAAGGAGGATCACTTGACCAAACGAATCGGCATCATGGTCGGCCGCGAGAACACTTGGCCGGGCGCGTTCATCGAAGAAGTCAATCGCCGCAACGTCGGGGTGACAGCCGAGTTCGTCAAGCTCGACGGTACCGGCATGGCCGAGGAGAGTCCCTACGATCTGATCGTCGACCGGATCTCGCACGAGGTGCCCTACTATCGCACCTTTCTGCGCACGGCAATGGTCGGCGGAACGGTGATCGTCAACAACCCGTTCTGGTGGAGCGCGTCTGACGATAAGTTGTTCGGAGCGACGATCTGCACGCGTCTTGGGGTGGCACACCCGCGCACGATCGCGCTGCCCTCGCACGGATACATCGAAGGGATCGACCACACCGAGTCGCTGCGCAACCTGCGCGATCATATCCCGTGGGAGCAGCATGTCGAGCATGTCGGTGGCTTCCCGGTCATCCTCAAGCCCAACTCCGGCGGCGGCTTCAAACAGGTCTTCAAGGTGAACTCGCTCGATCAGCTCTGGGAAGCGTATAATCAGACCGGCACAGAGTGCATGATTCTGCAGGAGTTTATTGCCTGGGAGAAGTACGTGCGCTGCCTGGTGATCGGCCAGAAGCAGGTGCTAGTCATGAAGTTCGATGTCAACCAGCCCTACCCGCACCGCTACTTCGACGAGCCGGGCTATTTGACGCCCCAGGAACACGATCGCGTCGTCGAGAGCGCGCTGAAGATCGTCCACGCGTTCGGCTATGATATGAATACCTGTGAGTTCGCGCTCAAGGGCGGCGTGCCATACGCGATCGACTTTACCAACCCCGCGCCGGATATGGACTACTGGTCGCTGAAGGAGAAGTTCTTCACGTGGGTGGTCAACGCGATGGCCGATATGTGTATTGAGAAGGCGCTGGCCGGTCGCTCCCGGTTCGCCGAGCTGACCCCGAGCGCGCTGGCCGGCCCCAAACACTGATTGCAGATTGTAGATTGTAGATTATGGGTCCGCAATTTGCAATCTGCAATCTGCAATCTACAATGGAGGTATGGATGCTCGAAGAAGCCATCGCCCATTACCACGCCCTGCTCGACCCCGACACGGCCCGCGCTACGCAGCAGCAGCTGAACGACGAGCAGCGCGCGCGCAACCTGTTCTTCGGCGAGCGCCCGCTCGTCTCGGTGCTGCGCCCGCGCTTCCTCACCGTCGATCAGTATGCGCTGATCCAGCGTGCCTGCGGCCTAATCGCCGGCGCGGCCCAGCGCCTGGCCCCCGCGCTGCTCGAAGACGCGGCGCTGCGGGCCGACCTGGCGCTGACGCCCGGCGAGGAGCGGCTGATCGCCATGCATCCGGGCTACGATGAGCCGAGTGCGCACTCGCGAATGGATACCTTTCTGACGGTCGATGGCTCGTCGCTCCAGTTTGTCGAATACAACGCCGAAAGCCCGGCCGCGATCGCCTACGAGGATGTGCTGTCGGATGTGTTCGAGCAGCTGCCGGCTATGCGGCGCTTCGCCGAGCGCTACACGTTGAGCAAATTACCCGCCCGCCAGCGCCTGCTAAAAACGCTGCTGTCGGCCTGGCGCACGTTCGGCGGCAGCACCGACCCGACAATCGCCATTCTGGATTGGAAGGGCCTGCCGACACACTCAGAGTTTCTGCTGTTCCAGCACTACTTCCGCGAGCATAACCTCGAAGCCGTGATCTGCTCGCCCGATGAGCTGCGTTTCGTCGACGGCAAGCTCTACGCCGAGGCTGATGGCACGCGCACGCCGATCGACCTGATCTACAAGCGTGTGCTGACCAGCGAGCTGCTGATGCGCTACGGCGACGAGATGTTCGAGCACCCGTTGGTGCAGGCCTACGCGGCTGGAAAGGTCTGCCTGGTCAACTCGTTCCGCGCGAAGCTGCTGCATAAGAAATCGATCTTCTCGCTCTTAACCGACGACCGCATCCAGGATCGCTTCAGCTCCGAAGAGTGTGCTGCGATCGCTCGCCATGTGCCATGGACGCGGCTGGTGCGCGTGGGCGAATCGACCTACGCTGGAGCGCGGATCGATCTGCTCGACTTTGCCCGCAAGAACCAGGAGCGTCTCCTGCTCAAACCCAACGATGAGTACGGCGGCAAGGGCATCATCATTGGCTGGGAGACCAGCGCCGACGAATGGGAGCGCGGCTTGCAGGAGGCGCTCGCCAGCCCGTTCGTGCTGCAGGAGCGCGTCGAGATCGCCTACGAGGACTACCCGGCAATGGTCGACGGTCAGCTCCACATCGGCCGGCGCCTGGTAGATACCGACCCATTTCTGTTTGGCAGCGAAGTACAAGGCAGCCTGACGCGCCTCTCGACGGTGACACTGCTGAATGTGACGGCTGGCGGTGGATCCACGACCCCAGTGTTCCTGATCGACCAACGACCAATGACGAAAGACCAAAGCCGGGCGTAGTGCGTTCGTCCTTGGTCGTTGGTCGTTGGTCCATTAGAAAGGCACCCCTATGAGCTTCTACGACCCAATGTCCGCCGACTTTCCCTTCACTATCGGCATCGAAGAGGAATATCAGGTCGTCGATCCCGAAACGCGCGAGCTGCGCTCATACATCACCCAGATCCTCGAGCGCGGGCAGATGATCCTGCGTGAGCAGATCAAGCCCGAGATGCACCAGAGCATTGTCGAGGTGGGCACGCGGCCCTGCCGGACGGTGGCCGAGGCACGCGCGGAGGTCATGCATCTGCGCGGAACGATCGCTGCCCTGGCAGCTAAACATAACTTGAAGATCGTCGCCGCCGGCACGCACCCGATCTCGTCGTGGATGAACCAGGAGATCACGCCGTTCGAGCGCTACAAAGGTGTGGTGGACGAAATGCAGGATCTGGCGCTCCAGTTGCTGATCTTCGGCATGCATGTGCATGTCGGCATGCCCGACAACGATGTCGGGATCGAGCTGATGAACGTGGCGCGCTACATTCTGCCGCATCTGCTGGCGCTCTCAACTTCATCGCCATTTTGGATGGGCCGCAACACCGGCTTCAAATCATACCGTAGCGCAGTGTTCTCCAACTTTCCGCGCACCGGCATTCCGCCGTCGTTCGTGTCGCGGGCTGAGTTCGACAGCTATATCAACTTGCTGATCAGCACTGGCTCCATCGACAATGGCAAAAAGATCTGGTGGGATATGCGGCCGCACCCCCAGTTTGGCACGCTCGAGTTCCGCGTCTGCGATATCGCCACCCGTGTCGACGAGTGTATCGCGCTGGCAGCCACGATGCAGGCCTTTATCGTCAAGTTCTACTCGATGTTCGAAAAGAACACCACCTTTCGGGTCTACCGGCGGGCGCTGATCAACGAGAATAAGTGGCGGGCGCAACGCTGGGGTCTCGACGGCAAGCTGATCGATTTCGGCAAGCGCGCCGAGGTCGAGACCAAGGCGCTGGTACATGAGATGGTCGAGTTCGTGGACGATGTGGTCGATGGCCTCGGCAGCCGTAAAGAGGTCGAGTATCTGCTTAAGATCGTCGAGAACGGCAGCAGCGCCGATCGCCAGCTGAAAGTCTTCAAGCAGACCAACGACCTGAAGGCGGTGGTGGACAACTTGATCGCGGAGACGATGGAGGGCGTGCCTGCGGTGAGCGTAGAGTTATGAGTTGTAAGTTTTTAGTTTTGAGTTACAGACAGGGCCAATTCAAAACTTAGACAAGGTTTCGCCTGGCAGCGATCAGCTTTACAGTTGGGGAGGTGCGGAGGGGGCACCCAGAGGGTACCCGGGCCCCTCCAAACCTCCCCAATGGTGGGGGTTTGGGGCGGCGAAGCCGCCCCAAACCCCCACCCCAAAAGTGTAAAGTTCGCAAGAACCTTGTCTTAGAACTCATACCTCAGAACTTGTGCTGTCGATCTTCTTCACGAGCCCCACAATCAGCCGGATCGCCCTGTCGAGCGCACGGTCGTCGACGTGTTCAGGCGTGTCGGCCATACTGCCGCGATACGCTGGGCGCCCGTCGCCATCCAGGCCGATGATCGTCAGCGCGCGTCGGCCCGTGGTCTCGAGCTGATGCACGAGCACAGGCTCGCTGGCGTATGGTCGCGGCTCGGCGTCGATCAGCGGGTCGTCGGCGTCGGCTCCGGCCACCAGGCTCAGCAGCAGAGTGTCGCCCGGCCGTTGGGGGAAGATGCCTGTGCGTGTGATATAGCTCAGGCGCCCGGCACCAATCGACTCGATCCCAATAAAGAGCGTCATCTCACGGTCGAACGGGTAGCGACGCAGCAGATCGGCCAGACCAACGCCGCTGCTGCTGGCGCCGAGCGCGACCGCCCATAGCTCGGTGCGGCTCAGCCCATTCAGGCTATCTGCGCTTTCGAGCAGCGCCGCCAGGGCCCCGGCGTGATTGATCGCGCCTGGGGTGGCTGACGCCAGCACCGTCCAGATCTCAAATGCTGCCAGGAGCAGCAGATACGCCGCGCCGGCAATCTGGAGATACCAGAATACGCGCCGCAGTTCCAGCGGCCCGCCGAGCGCAAGCAGCGCCAGCAGCACGATCAGCCCGCAGGCGGCCACGCGCCCTAGCGCTGCCCGCCGGCCGGCCGTGAGCCGCCGCGTCAAGGCACTGGTGGCCGGAGGCGAGTCGAGTGGCGCCAGCAGAACCACGCGCCAGCGTGGCGGCTCGTCGATCGCGCGAGTGGCGATCACATTCTGGCTCTGGCGCTTGCGAGCGAGCAGCGGCGCGCCTGGGCGCGCCAGCGCCACGCCGGCGGTCGCCAGGTTCCATAGCCCTAAGGCCAGCGATGGCAGCGGCAGCCAGTAGTAGAGCACGACGCCGATTGTGGCCAGGAGCGCTAATACTACACCATCCCAGCCGGGGCCGGCGGCAGCCCGAAACGCGTCGGCCGAAACCCGCAGCCCGGCCCGGCGCATCCGCCCATCCAGGTACGCGGCCGCCTGTGCTTCGCCCAACGAAGTTGGCCGGCGCGCGCCAATTTCTGTCGCGATCCGGTTAACTGCGTCCATTGGGTCTTCGCGCAGGCGCCGCAGTAGGCTTCGCGGCTGATCATCCGCGTCTGTGCCGCTTGGCTGTGGGTGAGTTGGCCTTTGCATAGAGTCAGGCGATGGTACTACGGCAAGTACTTCCATACGGTGGGACTAATAACCCATTGAAGCAAGCGGCCCGCTATGGCATTATGATGCCGTAGATACTTTCTATAACGCACTACTACACTTTACCACGAAAGGGGAACCACAGCAATGCTTCGCAGTTTCTTCGCCAAAGAGGACGGACAGGGTCTGGTCGAGTACGCGCTGATCCTGGTGCTGATCGCTATCGTCGTGATCGGTATTCTGACCATCCTGGGCGGCAAGGTTAGCACGGTCTTTAGCTCGATCAACTCCGGCCTGAGCTAAGCTTCAAAGTCTCCGAACGCACGCCCCGCCTAGATAGGCGGGGCGTATTTTTGTTCTTGCAGTTTTGAGATTTGGCATTTCGGGGTGTTGGTCGGCACCCCGAAACCCTGGTTGGGGAGGTCCAGACGGGCCCCACCCCGCCGGCACCTCCCCAACCAACCACTTTTGAAACGAGTGCAAACGTGGTGGGAATATAAACCATAGGACTAGTTTATTTCGCCACAAGTACTTTTCCACACTAGGACTTATGCGCCATTGTACCAAATTGCTGCTTATGGCATTATAGCGATGTAGAAATGTTCTACGTCGCAATCTTACATCACAGCTCGAAAGGGAACACCACAATGCTTCGCAGTTTCTTCGCCAAAGAGGACGGACAGGGTCTGGTCGAGTACGCGCTGATCCTGGTGCTGATCGCTATCGTCGTGATCGGTATTCTGACCATCCTGGGCGGCAAGGTTAGCACGGTCTTCAGCTCGATCAACTCCGGCCTGAGCTAAGCTTCAAGGATACTGCTCCGAAGCGCCCTGCCTCTAAAGGTAGGGCGCTTCACTTTTGGCGATTAGGTGCGATGAATAAAGCGCCTCGCTGGCAAGCGAGGCGCTTTGCTGTTTCCGCAAGAGATCTTTGGTAGAAGCCGCATGCGGCTCATTTACGATGGCAGCTGCTCATCGTAGCGCCAGAAATAGTAGTGCCGGCCGACATTACCCATCTCGACCTGCCAGCCGCTAGGGTTGTCGGGCGAGTAGGTCAGCACACGCCGCTGGAAGGGCTGCACCAGCACATCCCGATCGACCCCACCAACTTTGATGCGGGTCCAATACGGCTCGCTGATCGGGTAGCCGAGCGTGAAGACCCAATCCAACAGCGTGCCGTTGCCGTAGCGCTGGCCTTCGTAGATAGTGCCGCTGGCGTTCAGATAGTCCCAGAAGACCTGCGGAATATTATGGCCGCTTTCGGGCACGAAGTGAACCAGGCGCGCCTCGGAGCGTTGCGGGCCGGCGTAGACGCCGATCTGGCCGGCGCGGCTGAGCGTCTCGCCGGCAAATTGGCCGCTGCGGTCGCCGGGCTGCTGGCCGGAGACGCCGCCGAAGCTGGCATAGGTTGGCGCGTTCGGGTCGCTCGGGTCACCGGCGATCGGGATATTGGCGGGAAGGTGCTGCACGAACTGGCTGTCGCCGATCTGAGTGCGGCCGCTGATCAGCTCGATCACCAGGAGGCCAGTGGTTACGAACCAGCGGCTGTTGCGGTCGCCGCGCGGGTTGTTGACCTCCATGCGGCCCTTGTCGAAGTATTGGACTTGGCGCAGGCCGCTGGCCGACTGGATGTAGCCCTCGGTGCGCGCCATGAGCCCGTGCGGCCCCCACAACCAGCTGCGGTTGGCGCGCTGCTCGGCGATCGGGCCGTCGTTGCGCTGCCAGACGCGTTCGAACGCCGGGTCGGCAAAGCCCAGCAGCGGTCCGTTGACCATCGGCCCCGGCTTGAGCGAGCTTTGCGAGAAATTACCGCCGGCCGCAGTCGTGGGCGATGTCGTGGGCGTCAACAGGAACTGTGATGTCGGCTGGGTGACTGGCGTGGTTGTGCCACTCGGCAACCTAGGGGTTGGCGCGATCGACGGGCCGGCCGGCGAGCGGCCGCATTCCTGGTTCGGAATGCACAGCTGGAGCGTCAGATCATATTTGATGAACTGGTTGCCGATATCGCCGACGTTCTTGATCTGGAGGTAGTAGAAGCCATCGGCGCTCGGCGTGAAGCGCAGCTGCGAGTCGAGCGAGCCGTCGACGTCGTCGTTGAAGTCGAGGATCGAGACGCCATCGCGGTCGGCCAGATAGATCACGGTATCCGCGCCGGCTTCTGTCTGATTGTTGATGTCGGG
>DATFXE010000441.1:0-3652 GCA_035258585.1 Roseiflexaceae bacterium
AAATCGTGGTCGAGGCGCATATCATTCATGCTGCCAGGCGCTGGTGAGCGGGCGCCGAACGCCGCAGCTTTGCTTGCAGCCGGGCCACTAGCTCCGCAAGTTCGAACGAGCGCGCCAGCGCTTCATCCGCGCCCGCGCGCAGCAACCGAACGCGCTCGGCTGTCTCGTCGGTGCGGGCGATCGCGACCAATGCGGCGTCGGAGAAGGCGCGCAGTCGCGCGCACAGCTCGCCGGCGTTCTCGCGGTCGGCATCGAGCACTATGGCGCCCACCTGTCCGGATGCGAGTGTGGTAAACAGCCGGCGCTCGGTGGCCGCCCGACGCATGCGGTACGTGCTGCCAAGCGCGATCCGCAGCACATCGGTGAGTAAGTGATCACTGGTGTAGAGAAGAATATCCATGGGCGTAGCGCCTCTCCGCTGGTGAATCTGCTCCTGATACATAGTATCGCAGAGCCGCGTAAGCGCGACGTGAGTTGGAGATGAGGAATTGATTGGAATCTGGGGTCGCGGGTGCTATCTGGCGGCCGCACAGCCGCCGCCGGATAGCACCCGCGACCACTTTCTTTCGTGGTTGGGATGGCCCTTGGTCGCGGGCGGCAGCGCCGCCCGCGGGCTCGACCACTAAATCGGTCATTTCAGCCCAAACGTGACCTGCACATCCACGCTGAAGCTCTGCTCGCCCGGCTGCACCGGCGCGGCCTGGCCGGCTGGCGCCGCCTCGGCGCGCGACAGCACCGGCATGGGGATCGGCTGGGGAGCGACGTTCTCGTTGATCACCAGCACATCGCCGATCGCCGCGCCGCTCGCGCTGGCCAGCTGCGTGGCGCGGGCCTTGGCGTTCTCGATCGCGGCCTTACGCGCCTGGCCCAACAGCGCGTCGGGGTTCTCGACGCTGAAGCTGACGCCATAGACGCTGTTGGCCCCAGCCTGCACCACCTGGTCGAGCAAGCTGCCGGCCTGGTCGAGTTGGCGGATCTTGACCGTGACGGTGTTGCTGACGTGGTAGCCGGTCACCTGGCGGCCGTCGCTGCCGTAGGCCGGGTTGATCGTGAAGTTGCTGGTCTGCATATCCTTCGCATCAACTCCCAGCTTGGCCAGCTTCTCCTGGACCGCCTGCGCCTGCGCGCTGTTCTGTGCCAGCGCGTCCTTGGCGGTGGCCGCCTCGGTCTCGACGCCGATCTGCACCGTAGCCGTGTCCGGCGCGCCCTTGACTTCGCCGTGGCCGACGACGCTAACCTGCCGCATGCCCGGCACGCCCGCGCTAGCCTGCGCCGTGACGGGCCGCGCGTATAGCAGCCCGACCACTCCGGCCAGCACCGCCAGCACGAGCACCGCTGCAACCACCCCAATTGTGATACCAATTCGCCGTGTCATCTGGTTGCCTCCTCAGGCCTATCACCCAGCGCATCTGCCGCGCCGGCGTTATTTGCTTCGTGGTTGGATGACGGCGCAGGAGGCCAAAGAGTTCCCTAGCTGGTATCACACGAAAAATTCGAGGCCATCCCATGGCTGCGCCTTTGCCGTCGCAATGCGCGTCGCCAGGTCGGAAGCGTGGATTTCGAGCTTATGGCCGTCCGGGTCGAGGAAGTACAGTGAGTCGCCCTCCGTCCAGTTTTCCTGCCAGATCACTGCGCCGGATCGACGAATATGCTCGCTCAGCGGCCCGAAATGTTGTTTGGAGACAGAGAAGGCCAGATGGGTGTATTCGGCGAGCGGGCCCTGGCGCGCGTGCGGATCGACCACCAGCGCGAGCCAGAGATCGCCGGCCAGCAGGTAGGCGCCTTTAGGCCACTTCGCGATCGGCTGGAAGCCCAGCACGCCGGTGTAGAAGGCGAACGACCGCTCGATCTCGGCGATCGACAGCGTGACATGGTTAATGCCTATGACCATGTTAGGACGGTTCCGGCGGGGCGCCGAGTGTATCGATCGCAAAGGCGTAGATCTGCGCGTCCTCGCGCAGGTGGTCGTAGCGGCCCGACACGCCGGAGTGCCCCGCCTCCATGTTCGTGATCAGCAGCAGCTGGTTGGCATCGGTCTTGTGGGCACGCAGTTTGGCCACCCATTTGGCGGGATCCCAGTACGGCACCTGCAAGTCGTTCAGGCCGGCCTTGACAAGGATGTGTGGGTAGGCCTTGGCCTGGACGTTGTCGTACGGCGAGTACGATAACATGTAGTCGAACGCTTGGGGATCGTTCGGGTTGCCCCACTGTTCATACTCCGTCACTGTCAGCGGCAGATCCGGCATCAGCATGGCGGTGATCACGTTGGTGAACGGCACTAGCGCGACGGCGGCCTTGAAAAGCTCGGGGCGCATGTTCGCGACGGCGCTCATCAGCAGCCCGCCGGCGCTTGCGCCCATGATCGCCAGGCGCTCAGGCGTGGTATAGCCTTGGGAGATCAGGTGCTCGGCGCAGGCGATGAAGTCGATGAACGTGTTCTTTTTGTGCATCAGGCGGCCCTGCTCGTACCAGGCGCGCCCCAACTCGCTGCCGCCGCGGATGTGCGCCACAGCGTAGACGAAGCCGCGGTCGAGCAGGCTGAGCCGGCGCGCGTCGAATTCTGGCTCACTGCTGAATCCGTAGGAGCCGTAGCCCGTCAGCAGCAGCGGGTTGCCGTCGGCGCGCCGGAAGTCCTTGTGGTAGACCAGGGAGATCGGTACATGCGCTCCGTCCGGCGCCACAGCCATCAGGCGCGCCGACTCGTAACGCAACGGGTCGTAGCCACTGGGGATGTTCTGCCGCTTTTTCACCTCCCAGGCGCCAGTGTTCATGTCGTAATCCACGATCGAGTCTGGTGTGATGAGCGAGCTATATTGGAAGCGCAGTAGGGCGGTGTCAAACTCGGGGTTCAGGTGCTCCTGATAGCTGTCGGCCTCGAAGCTGTAGACCGGCTCGGGGAAAACAACGTAGTACACGTTCGAGACGCCGTTGGGCGCCGAGATGCGGATGCGCTTGAGGCCGCCCTGGCGCTCGTAGACTACCAGGTGATCGCGGAAAGCGCCAACATCTTGGATCAGGGTGTCGGGGCGATGCGCGATCACCTCGCGCCAGCGCGACTTCGACGGGTCGGCGGTCGGTGCCTCCATCAACTTGAAGTTCTCCGCACTGCCGTCGTTGGTGCGGATCAGAAAGCGGTCGCCATGGTGCTCGACGTAGTATTCCAGCCAGCTCTGGCGCGGGTGGACCATCTGGAGCGCTGCGGCCGGCTGATCAGCGGGTAGATAGCGGATCTCGCTGGCGACATGGCTGCGAATGGTGAGCAGCACATAGGCGCCGCTCCTGCTGCGGTTGACAATCAGAGAGAATGTCTCATCCGGATCGTGGTAGACCAGCGCATCGGTAGAAGGCTCAGCGCCGATCGTGTGGCGGAGCAGTTTGTCGGCGCGGTGGGCTTCGTCAAAGGTGGTGTAGAACAGCGTGCGATTGTCGCTTGCCCACGCCGCGCTCCAGGCTACCTGCGGAATCGGGCCGGCAAGCAGCGCGCCGCTGCTCAGGTCCTTGACATACAGGTCGAACACCCACGCGCCGGTGGTGTCGACCGAGTAGGCCAGCAGATGCTGATCGGGGCTGGGCTCGAAGAGGAAGACGCGGCAGTATGCGTGGCCTTCGGCAAGCACGTTTTCGTCCAGCAGAACCTGCTCGGGCGCATCGA
>DATFXE010000442.1:0-3802 GCA_035258585.1 Roseiflexaceae bacterium
CGCGGCGGCGGCGAACTGGCGTGCGCTGCGCTGGCCGGCCTGGCCCAGCCGATCGCGCAGCACCCGATCGTCGATCAGCCGCCGCATCGCCGCGGCCAGCGCATCCACATCCCCAGGCGGTATGAGCAGCCCGGTCTCGCCGTCGTGGATCATATCGGTGTTGCCGCCGATACTGGTGGCGATGACCGCCTTGCCTTTGCTCATGCCCTCGCGCACCACGCCCGGCAGCGGATCGGGCCACACCGACGGCGCGACCCCGAACAGGCTGCGCTCCCACGCCGCCATCACCACATGGTGCGGGACGTTGTGCAGCACCGTCACGTTGGCTGGAAACTGCTTCGGCGTCTCCGGCCAGACGCTGCCGATCAGCACGAGCGGTGGCGGTTTCTCCAGTTGCTCATAGGCTGCCAGCAGCGGCCCCAGCCCTTTGTGCGGCTGCAACGCGCCGACGAATAGGATGTAGGGCCGATCGGGCAGGCGATCGGTATAGGCTTGATCCAGCGTCGCATCGCCGCTCTCGATCAGAAAGCTCGGCACGACGATATCGGGGATGCTCTCGCGATCGAGCTTCCATGAGCCCAGCCGGCTGCGCAGCAGGTCGCGCCGAACGGTCTTCTGTACGAAGGTGCTGACGCTATGCGTGGCCGCGATTTTGCGCATCAGCAGCGCGCGGCCGGTAAACACACCGCCGACTGCCGCCGCGCTCTTGAGCAGCCCATATGACTGCGCCGCGCAGGCCAGGCACTTGGCCGGCGCCGGCCCATCGCAGACCTGGCCGCCATGCAGCAGCGTACGCAGCGCGCAGGTGTAGCCGTAATCACGCACCGAGATGACCAGCGGGATGGATGTTCCCAACAGCGCCGCGGCGCAGGAGTAAGCGATCCAGCCATGGGCATGCACCAGCTCAGGCCGCCACTGCCGCACCAGCCGCCGTAGCCCCCAGACCATGCCAGGGTCGGGGAAGGGCGGGTGGAAGCGCCGGCGTGGATCCTTCGAAAACCAGGGGACTCGTGTGGTCAGGCCCTTGAGCCGCCGCACATCCACCCCCGCATCGTCCTGCTGCACGGGCTGGCCACTATGCCAGACGGTCGCCACGCCGACGGTGTGCCCGCGCAATGCCAGCTCCTGGCTGAGCAGCTGCACCTGGCGCTCGGCGCCACCGATGAAGGGCGGGTAGAAATCGCTAGCCATCAAGATACGCATTGCGTCGTTCCTCTTCTTTGGCTCATAACATCAGAAATCTGGCGGTTGCTGGATTAGACCCTTATAGCCTGCGACAGCAAGGTACTCCCCGTTCTGTTGTGCTTCGTTTTCGTGCTCTGCGAGCACGAAAACGAAGCACAAAAGGAGGTGAAGCTCCGTTATTTGCCCTGTGCTTGGCTCTCGCGCCGGAACAACACGCGACGGTAGGCTGTCTCGGGCGCGTCGAGGCGATACAGCACGGCCTCGACTGTCGCGGCGGTAGGCTGGGCGGTCGGCAGCGCCACAGTCGCCTCCCACTGCTCGTCCGGACCAAGCGTGATCCGCGGCCATGAACCAATGATCGTCCCGCTTGCGGTCACCAGCAGCCGGTAGCCGACCTGGCCGGGCTCGCGATTGCTGACGCCCAGGCGCACGTGATCCTGGCTCGCCGCGCTATCCGGCAGCACCCACAGCTGGGTGAAGCCTGTGGCGCGCTGATGGATCGCGCCGTCGCGGGCGATCAGCAGCGCGCCGGCGACCAGCAGCGCCGCCAGGCCCAGCAGCCCACCCCCCAGGAGGGTCATGGGGGCGACACGCGGCGGAGCGGGGTCGCCGGCTGGCTGGCGCCAGCGCCGGGCCAGTGCGATCAGGCTGGACACGAGTGTCACGTTGCCGAGCGCCACCGCCCAGGCCGCCGGCCGCAGCCCCAGCGCGGTCCAGTGCAGCATCAGGCCGCACAGCGCCGCTACCGCCAGGCTCGCACCAACGCTGAACAACAGCCGCTCGGCCGCGCCCAGCCGGCTGGACGGAAAGGCCGCCGCGGTGATCGCATACCCCGGCACGAACAGCACCAGCGGCAGCGCGACCAGCGCGCGGGCCAAACCGACATCCGGCGCCAGCAGCGCCAGCGTCATCGCCACTGCAGCCAGCGCGGAGCAGATCACCAGATCGAATGCTTTACGATTCATACGCCAGCGCTCCTATTCGTGCTGCAAGTTTTAGCCACAGAGAACACAGAGGGCATAGAGAAGATTGATTCGCTGATTATCTCCTTGCTCTGTGTGATCTCTGCGGCTTTCAACTACACGACTTACGCGGTGGGGGTCCGGGGCGGTGCAACCGCCCCCGAGATCTCCCTTTTTTGGCCGGTCTCGGCCACGAATGTGGCCGAGACCGGCCAAAAAGAGGCGATTTTGGAGGGACACCCAGAGGGTACCCGGTTCCTCCAAACCTCCCTGCAAACGCCGACTGTGTAAGTCCTGTCAACTAGCGCAACCCCGCGATGTCGTAGATCACGATATCGCCGCTATCGAACAGCCGGTTCACGCCTGCCAGCGCGTCGAACTTCGCCAGCACGGCCGGATCGATCGGCGTAGTGTAGCTCTCGCCCGACGTCTCGCCTCGCTCGAAGTACACGCCGGCCGACGGCAGCGCAGCGCTCAGACGCCGATCGACCACCACGTAGCGCACCCGGCCGGCGCGCAAGATCTGCCGCTCGGCCGGCCCAAGCTTGGGCGCGAGGAAGACCTGCGAAACTTTGACTTTGTCGGCATAGCCCGTGACCGGGCGCTGCTCGCCGTAGGCGCCCATGAGCAGCCGGTTGGTCCGATCCGCGATCAGCCGGTTATCCGGCCCCAGGAAGGCGCGCGTCCACTCGGCGGCGCTCAGACCCTCCCTCTCGATCGAGCGGGTGTCGGCGGCCGGCAAATATGGGCCTGGCATGCGCGCCCAGGGCGGCGGCCAGCCGACCGTCACGCCACCTAGGAAGATGATCGCCACCCAGGCGCAGGCCACCAGCTGCCACTTTCGCCCCAGGTGCTGCCCAAGCGGCTGCTCGACCGCCCAGCTCGCCAGCACAAAGGCGATCGCCACGAACAAAAACGCCGCGCTGCGGTTGGAGGCCTCGGCGCCGCGCTCGGTCAGACGTATGGCCAGGCTGACCGGGTAGGCTAGTGCGCCGGCTGCCAGCGTGAGCGCGATCGCGCTGTCGCGCTGCCGGCGCCAGATCTGGCGCAGCCCAAACGGCAGCCCGAGCAGGATCAATACAACCGCCGCGTAGCCGGTGAGCCGCTCCCACAGCGGCGAGACCTGGCCGGCCGGCGAGCGAAACAGATCCCGGCCAGCCGCCTCGCCAGCGATCAGCTGGATCAGCTGCGTCAGCGAGCCGCCGAGCTGCGGGAACAGGTACTTGGCGGTGAGCGTCGCGGCATACACCAGCCAGGTCAGGCTGGCTATGATGCCCAGCAGTGCCAGTGAGCGCGGGTGCGGCGCCGCCCAGCGATCGCCCGATCGAACCGACGCGATCAGCGCCCAGACCGCCAGAAACGCAACTAGCGCATAGGTGGTCACATGGTGGGAGATCACCACCGCCGCCATCCCGAGCAGAAGCACGAGTGTCAAGCCAACGCCATCGCCTTGGGGCGCCATGGCGCGCCGCGCCGCCGCGAACAGCGCAAGCAAGGTCAGCGGCAGTGCCAGCGACTCGTAGGCGAACTGCGCGTCGAAGAACAGATAGTTGGGGTTCGCGATATACAGCAGCGCCGCGATGCCTGCCAGCCGCGCCGATCGGCCGACCTGCTCGTAGAACAGGAACAGCGCCAGCATGCCCACCAGCCGCGCC
>DATFXE010000443.1:0-2206 GCA_035258585.1 Roseiflexaceae bacterium
AGCGAGCCGCAGGCCGGGCAGGAAGCATCGCCCCAGGCGTTACGTGGCAAATCCTTGCGTGGCGAGATCCGGCCACACGACTCGCAGCGAATTTGGATATCGGGCCCGTGCATTGGTTTTCCTCATTCGAGTCTAACTGGTGGGGGTTTGGGGGCGGCTCCGCCGCCCCTGAACCCCCACTAAAAAACCATTTGTATTGTACTCCGCTGTATTCTGGTTTGCAATAGGGAGGAATCATGGTGGCTGACAAAGTCAAAGTAGGTGTGATCGGCGTTGGCCAGATCGGCAAGCGCCATGTGGCCGGCTATGCCGAGATGCCGAATGTCGAGATCGTGGCGATCGCCGATCTCAACGAGGCCGAGGTCAAGCGCGTCGCCGCCGAGCATGGCATTGCGCGCAGCTTTACCAATTTCCGCGATCTGCTGGCGCTGCCGGAGATCCAGGCAGTCGATGTGTGCCTGCATAACAATTTCCATGCGCCGGTCAGCATCGCGGCTATGGAGGCAGGTAAGGATGTCTTCTGCGAGAAGCCGATGGCCGGCACCTATATCGATGCGCTGCGGATGTACGAGGCGGCCCAGAAGCTGGGGCGCCGGCTCGGTATTCAGATGGTCACGCTGTTCAGCAAGGAGTGCAAAACCGCCCACCGCCTGATCCAGGCCGGCGCGCTGGGGCGGCTCTACTACGGCCGCGCGGTGGCCTTCCGGCGCCGCGGCCGGCCATACGTCGACGGCTACGGCACCAGCAATTTCGTCCAGAAGGCGACCGCATCGGGCGGCGCGCTGATCGATCTGGGGATCTATTATATCGCCCAGATGCTGCACCTGCTCGGCAACACCGATGTCAAGACGATCTCCGGGCGCACGTACCAGGAGATCGATATGTATGAGGAGCGCCGAACGAATGGGCGCTATGATGTCGAGGAGCTGGGCCTTGGGCTGGTGCGGCTGGCCAACGATGTGACGATGGATATCGAGGTCAGCTGGGCCCAACACTACGAGGCCGGTGAATCGAGCAAGGTGCTTGGGTCGAAGGGCGGCCTCAAGCTGGACCCGCTGTCGTTCTACTCGACCTTTGGCGATGTCGAGATGAACAGCTCCTTCGATCTGGGGCTGGCCGACTTCCGCTGGCACGCGACCGACCCGAGCTACGACGCCTACGACGGCCCGCAGCAGCACTGGATCGCGACGCTCCAGGGGCGCGTGCCGGGCATCGACACGGCGGCGCTGGCGCTCGCGACCGCGCTTATCAGCGAAGGCATCTATCTCTCGAGCCAGCTCGGCCGCGAGGTGACGGTCAGCGAGGTGCGCGAGCGCTCGGTCTCGACGGCGTTCGCCGATGTGTAGCCTGCGAGTCGCCAGTAAATAGGAGGCAGGAGGCGGGAGGCAGGATGTGGGATGTAGCCGGCATCCTGCCAACTGCCGACTGCCGACTGACAACTGATAACTCATGATTCAACGCTTGAGGTGGCTCAAAATCCGCGATCGCGCGGCCTTCGTGCGCCTGACCGGCGTGCTGTTCCTGGTCTATTTGTCGACCGGGCTGTGGTCGCCGCTGCTGGCGGTGTACACGCGTTCTCTGGGCGCACAGACAAGCCAGATCGGCCTGGTGCTGGCGACATTCCAGGCCACTAATTTGGCCTCGCAATACTGGTGGGGCCGTTTGTCAGATCGGCTGGGGCGGCGCAAGCCACTGTTACTGATTGGCACGGCCGGTTTGGGGCTGGCCTACATCGGCATCGCCAGTCTTAGCTGGTATGGCTGGCTGTTCGCCGCGCGCGCGCTGGAGGGTGTGGCGCTTTCGGCCTATAGCACCGGCAGCCTGGCGCTGATCGGCGATGTGCTGGAGGACCAACAGGGGCGCGGCTGGCTGATGGGCACCTATCGCACTTTCGGCTCGCTGGCCTTCGCGATCGCCGCGCTGACTGGCGGCTGGCTGGCCGACGCCTTTGGTCTGCGAGTTCCTTTTATGGCCGCTGCCGGCTGCTACTTGCTGGCATTTCTCCTGAGCACGCGGATCACCGAGCAGACGGGTGAGGAGTGGCGAGTGAAGAGTGCTGAGCAGAACACCCGGCACCCGGCACCCGGCACCCGACACCCGGCACCCGACACGCGCCGGGCGCTGTGGTCATTCCTGGCGCTGCTCTGTAGCTGGATGTTCGCGATGGGCGCGGTCGTCTCGCTCTGGCCAGTGTACATGACGACGA
>DATFXE010000444.1:0-10279 GCA_035258585.1 Roseiflexaceae bacterium
GGTGCGCGGGCGAACATGCGCGCCGCCGCCGCCCGCTGCACCTGCCCGCCCGAGAGTCGCACGCCGCGCGGACCGACCACGGTCTCCAGACCGTTCTCCAGCGTCGCCAGGTCCTGCTCCAGCACGCTAAGGTGGATGGCCTGCTCTAGCTGCTGCTCAGGGGCCGGCCAGCCCATCAGGATGTTTTCATGCAAGGTGTCGCTGAACAGGCGCGGCACCTGGGCGGTGTATGCGCAGCGCGGTGGATGCAAGAAGCTCGCCGCATCCTCGATTGGCGTGCCATTCCAGCGGATCTCGCCCGCGTCGCGCGGCAGCAACCCAAGCAGCGTTCGCAGCAACGTGGTCTTGCCCGACCCGATCCGCCCGGTGATCACTGTGAACGATCCACGCCGCAATTTCAGGTCGATGCCCTCGATCCCATTGCCGCTGCCGGGGTGGCGGTAGCTCAGGCCGCATGCCTCCAGCGCCACTAGCGGCGCTGACGAAGGACGAAGGACGGGGGACGAAAGGCTACCCGCCGCTGATTCAGAGCTATATGGCGATTCTTGGTCTTTGGTCCTTGGTCTTTGGTCGCTTGTCGCTACCAATGCGGTTGGCGGCTCGTCAGGTACAAGTTCGACCAGGCGGCGGATCGCGACGGCCTGCTGATTGAAATCGCCGATGAACGAGCCGATCGTAGAGGGCAGGCGTGTGGTGAATACCAGATAGTATGTGAACAGCGCGAAGTCGCCCACGCTGAATGTGCCGCCGGCCATTGCATGGCCCGACAGCAGCAGCACCACGCCCATGCCAAGCACGGCCGCGATGTCCGCGAATGAGTAGAACAGGTCGTACAACACGTGAATGCGAATTGCCGCGCGGCGACGAACGTGGTTCAGCTGTTCGAAGTGCGCAACCGCGTTATCCTCGGCGCCAGCCACCTTCATGGCCTGTACCGCGCCAAACAGCTCGCCCAAGAAGCCGGTGATCGCGTCGACCGCAGCGCGCTCCTGCTCCTGCGCGCGCATAAAATGGGCCCATACCAGCCGCACGACGCCGATCACGCCGAACAGGGGCAGAAAGATGATCAGCGTGATTGGTAAGCTGATTTGGGCCATCAGCAGAACCGCTAGAACGAACGCAATCACCTCCCCGGCGACGCTCGGCAGCCAGGTTGGGAAGTCCGAGACTTCGGCCACGTCGTCGCGGTAGCGGCTGATCGCCTCGCCAGAAGAGACCGTCGGCAGCAGCGCGCCCGGCCGCCGCAGCAGGCTGGCGAGCAGGTTGTAGCGCAGCAGCCCGCCCACACGGTAGCGAAAGGTGACATCGGCCCAGACCCCGCCAAATGAGATCGCCAGCTGGGCCAGCCCTGTCGAGATATACAGCGCCACCAGCGCTGCGACTCCGATCCTGGCCGGCGCCGCACCGGTGATCGTATCGAAGACCGATTTCTCGATCAGGCCGAGCGCTACCGGGGCGATCGTGAACAGCGTCTGAAAGACCCAATGGGCGGCGTGAGCCCATGGCTGGTAGCGAATCAGCGCCCAGTTGAACGGCCAGGTCGCGAACGTTCGAACGGTGGAAGGTTGGAAGGTTGGAACGTTGGTTTGTGCCGTCTGGCTTTCTGCATTCATGAAAGTATCTCCCAATTGCACTCAGGCAAACGTGCAAACGTTCGAACAGCTCGCCCTGAGCTTGCCTGCCCTGAGCTCGTCGAATGGGTCGAAGGGTTCAAACGTGTAACGCTCATACCAGCACCTCCTCAAGTCCGGTCTGGAGCAGTTGGGCGAAGCGCGAGCCGAGGTCATTCGCCAGCCGATCGCGCCTGCCATATTCGGCCAGTTGACCGCGATCGAGGATCATGATCTCGTCGGCGCGCTGGACTGTGCCGAGCCGGTGGGCGATGATGACCGCGGTGCGGCCCGCCAGCAGCCGGTCGATCGCGCGCTCCAGCAGCCGCTCGGTGGCCGGGTCGAGCCGCGAGGAGGCTTCATCCAGGATCACCAGGCCAGGGTTGCGTAGGAACACGCGCGCGAAGGCCAGCAGCTGCGCCTCGCCGGCCGAGAGCCCCAGCCCGCCGGGGCCAAGCCGGGTGTCCAGGCCATCCGGCAGGGCGCGCAGCCATTCCAGCAAGCCCAGCTCGTCCAGCGCACGCTCGATCCGCGCATCGTCGATCGCGCGATCGAACAGCGCCAGGTTGTCGCGGATGCTGGCCTGGAACAACTGCACATCCTGCGTCACCATCCCGACTCGCCCGCGCAGGTCGGCGAAGGACGTGTCGCGCAGCTCGACGCCGCCGAGCCGGATCGCGCCGCCGATCGGGTCGTACAGCCGGAAGATCAGCCGTGTCAGCGTGGTCTTTCCACTGCCGGTGCGGCCCAGCAGGCCTAGCTTCTTGCCGGGGGCGAGCTGGAACGAGATGTCGTGGAGAACCGAGGACGAAAGACCAACGACCAAGGAGGAACGGTCCTCGCTGGGTGAATTTGGTCTTTGGTCTTTGGTCTTTGGTCCTTCGTCGTCATACTGGAACGACACCCTCTCGAATGCTACCGCCAGCGCGCCCTCGGGCAGCGTGGCGCATGGCGTCTCGACCACGCGCGGATGGATGGCCAGCAGGTCGCCGATACGCTCGATGCTGGCGCTGGCCTGCTGGAGATCCTGGGCCTGCTGGCGGATGCTCTCCAGCGGCGCCGACAGCATGCCGATGTAGTACACGATCAGGAACGCCGTGCCGATGCTGACACTGCCCTGGCCGTAGAGGTAGGCGCCGATCGCCAGCCCCAGCCCGTAGCCGATCACGAACAGGAAGTTGGTGATCGCAAACGTCAGGTTGCTGATTAGCCGCGCGCCGCGGTTGCGCTCCATCGTCTCGGTCATCAGCCCATCCAGCCGCCGCAGGGTGTGCGCCTCGGCGCCGCTGGCGCGGATGTCTTCTGTGCCGGACATACGCTCCTCAAGGAAGCCGAACAGCTCGGCGTCGGCCTGGCGGTAGGCGGCCCAGCGCCGTGTGCCCAGGCGCTGGACGCTGCTCAGCGCCGCGAACGCTGCCAGCGTGTAGATCGTCAAACCCAGGCCGAGCAGCCAGTCCTCGCGGAACAGCAGCCCCAGGATGGCGACAATCAGAATGGCGTTGCCGATCAGCCGGATCGAGAACTGCGACAGAAAGTCGTCCAGCGCCGCCACATCGCCGTCGATCCGCTCGATCAGCTCTCCGGGCGTGTGCGTTTTGTGGAACGGCATGTCCAGCCGCAGGCAATGTCGTGCCAGATCGGCTCGCAAGGCGTTGGTGGCGCTCCAGCCGACATTCTCGCCGACCACGACGGTGCCGAACGCGACAGCGCGCTGGGTCAGGCCGGCGAGGATGAAGACCGCCGCTGCCAGCAGCAGTGTCCGATCGGCCGCTCCGGCCTGGGCGGTGTCGATGAAGTAGCGGATGACCTGCGGGTTGAGCAGCTGCAGGGCGATACTGCCGAACAGCAGCACTGCCAGCAGCGTGGCGCGGCGCCACTGCGGGCCGAGGTAGGTCGTCAGCAGGCTCCAGTGCTTGGTAGTAGAGAGCGACATATGATCCTTTCAAGATCAAAAAAGCGGCTGCGGTGCATCGCGCACCGATAGCCGCTGAACAAGCAGCGGCCACGAGCGCAAGATGCACTAGTGGCCGCACATACAAAACGACCACGTAGTGCGAGCGCACCCGTGGTCGCGGCAGGCTTCTCAGTCTCCAGCGGGAATCACCACACGATCAGCAATTGTTTACTGATCGCTGCAAAAAAACTACTATCTTCGCTGGGGAGGTATGGAGGGGCCCGGGTACCCTCTGGGTGCCCTCTCCATACCCCCACCAAAAGATAGCTCCAGTGCTGTGTGACGTCGCTATCTGACCGAGGAACTCTAGGTTGTCTCGTATCTAGGCGCACTCAGAACAGGGCAGCCTCCAGTGTGTCGGCCTGCCCAATCAAATTGTGTGCTGTGGTTGTCATGCCTGCGCCTCCTTGAACGATATCATTGCTGGTCAGCAGCGTAGCACGCCGCCGCGCATGCGTCAAGTGCTACTTTGGAATGATCTTCGCTTGTGAAAAGCGGAAACGGCTGCCCAATCACTTGGGCAGCCGTGAGGAAGGGAGGGGAGGCGGCTGAGGACCTGCCAGCGCGGTGTGTCGCGCTGGTGATGACCGCCGCTGTCATCGGTTTTTCGTTGTTACCCATTGAACGAGTGAACTACCACTATTGTTGCATGGCAAGATGAGAACTGCCTTAACTGCTGGTGAGCGATAGGTGAAGCGCTGCTGGCGCCGCTGGCAGGGTGAAGCTGATACAGGTACCTTCTCCCAGCGTGCTCTCGGCCCAGACGCGCCCACCGTGCGCCTCGACCAGCTGCTTGACGATCGCCAGCCCGAGCCCGGCCCCGCCGGTGGCTCGCGCCCGCGAGCGGTCGGCGCGGTAGAAGCGCTCGAAAATGTTCGGCAGGTGCTCCGGCGTGATGCCAGGGCCGCTGTCGCGCACCGAGACCAGGATTGCAGATTGGGGTGTCTTGCAATCTGCAATCTGCAATCTACAATCTGCAATGTATTCGGCGCCGAGGCTGATCAAGCCGCCTGCCGGCGTATGCACAACCGCATTATTCAGCAAATTCCGCAACACTTGCCCGACACGCTCGGGGTCGGCCTGGACATCTGGCAGATCGGGCGGCAGATCGAGGCACAAGGTCAGCCCTTTTTCGTCCAGTCCCGGCTGGAGTGCGCCAGCAGCTTGCTCGGCGATCTCGTGCAGTGCCACCGGTCGCGGGTCCATGTGCAGCTGCCCGGCCTCGGCCAGCGTCAGGTCCTGCAAGTCGTCCACCAGGCGATTGAGCAGCAGCGCCTCGTCGTGCAGCGAGGCGAGCAGCGCCGGCTCTGGCCTGGCGACGCCGTCGCGCAGCGCCTCGAGGTAGCCACGAATGTTGGTCAGTGGGGTGCGCAGCTCGTGCGCGACATCGCCGACCATCGTGCGGCGCAGGCGCTCCTGCCGCGCCAGGCCATCGGCCATGCGATTGAAAGCGCGCGACAATTCGCCGATCTCATCATTCGTTCTGGCCTGTACGCGCCGGCTCAGGTCGCCGCGCTCCATTGCGCGGGCCGCGGCTGTGAGCGCCTCGATCGGGCCGAGGATGCGCCGTGACAGCGCCAGCGTCAGCAGCAGCGCCGCCAGGCCGGCGGCCACCGCCGCCCAGACCAACGAGCGATTGACCGCGCCGACGAACCCCGCCTCGATCGGATCCAGGCTCTGGCCCTGCACGCGCCGAATCATCACCGCCGGCTTGGTGGCGGCGATTGCAGGCGCCGACAGCGCAGCTTCATACTTCAGCGTCGTGTTAATCGGCGGTATTGGGCTCTCGACTGTTGCGCTGAAGGGCATGCCCAGGAATAGGATATCGCCCGCGCCTAGGCGATCGATTCCGGGCGGGCCATCGGCCGGCACGACGCACGGCGTCCCGCCGATCGAAATGATCACGGCCGGGATGGGCTGCTCGCAGGTGATCGTTTGTCCGACCAGCTGGCCGGCCGAGTCGGCCTGCACCTGGCCGTCGCCGCCGGTCAAGATCGTCCGCTCGCTCGTCTCGTCTGCGAGCTGGCGCGCCAACGCCTGCGGATCGCCGCCCTCGCCGTTGCGCGCATAATAGGTCATCAGCGTGTCGGTCAGGCGGCGGTTGCGCACCATGTCAAGCTCGACATAGCGCTGAAGCTCGCGCGAGGTGACGCGGCTGGCGAACAACGCAACTGTGGCGACCGCCACCACGACCACGCCAATCAGCGTCAGCAGCAGGCGGAAGCGCAGGCTATACAGCATTCTCGTCCTCGGCAAACTTGTAGCCGACGCCATACACAGTCTGGATGTACTCAGGCCGTGCGGGGTCGGGCTCGATCTTCCGGCGCAGATTCATCACATGCACGTCGACGGTGCGCTCCAGCCCGTCATAATCGAAGCCGAAGACGTGCTCCAGCAACTCCAGCCGGGTCCAGGCGCGGCCGGGTTGGCGTAACATGGTTTCGAGCAGCTTGAACTCCTTGGGGGTCAGTCGCAGCGGCTCGCCGCGCAGTCTGGCCGCGTGGCCCACGAAATCCACCGCTAGGTCGCGAAAGCGGATCGATCCCGGCTCCTGCTCGCGCTCCGCGCCGGCGCGGCGCAGCACCACCCGTACGCGCGCCACCACCTCGCGCGGGCTGAACGGCTTGGTGATATAGTCGTCGGCGCCCAGATCCAGCCCGAGCAGCTTGTCGTCCTCGGTGGTCCTGGCCGTGAGCATAATGATCGGGGTAGGCGCCTCGGCCCGCAGGATGCGGCAGACGTCCAGCCCGTCAACAGTCGGCAGCATCAGATCGAGCACGATCAGATCGGGCCTGCGCTGGCGCGTCAGTTCGAGCGCCTGGCGTCCATCGTGCGCGGCCAGTACCTGGTAGCCGTCTCGCTCTAGGTATAGCCTCAGCAGGTCCACCGTCTTATGGTCGTCGTCGACGATCAGGATTTTGCGACTCATATGCGTGTCTCTGTGGTTATGTTTGGACTGATGTGGCTCCCTTTTGGTCATTATAGTCGTCATGCAGACAATTGAGGATGAGAGTTTGGCGAGACTTCATCACTGCTTCGGCGGCGGCCCCATTCGCACCTGAGTGGCCTGAAACACCGCTGGAGTCGCGCGGGCTGGACGTTGCCGCTGCCCTTGATCTGTACTGTCAAATCGCCAACCGTCTTGCCATGCTCAGTGTAGCAAAATGGCTATAAAGAACTAATGAAGAAGGTGTCAGGATGCGGTCAGATCGTGTGGGGAGAACAAGGGACAAAGAACAAAGGGCATATCAACCCTATTGTTCTTTGTTGTCTGTTCTTTGTTCTTGGTCTGGTGTTACAATGATTCGGCGTGCAGCGAGACGATACCGTGCCCAGGTGTGGTGACTCACAGTGGTACTTTTCTTCTTATTCAGGAGTCATGGTGTATTTAACACTGTGGCTGCGACGGCGAGGGAATGCGCTGCGGCGCATTCCCTCGCCGTCGCAGCCACAAAATAAACTGGTGGTGCGGGGCGGTTTTGGGCCGCGCAGCGGCCCAAAACCGCCCCGCACCACTGGTACATCGGTCTGCTGCAGATGCGTATTCGTTGTCACAGCAGAATTAGGAACCGAATGAATTACCAACAAGCGCTGGATTATCTCTACTCATTTCCGGATAGCGAGGCCAAGCTGCCGCGCACCCCGGCCGAATTCAATTTGCCGCAGACATCCGCGCTGCTGGCGGCCTTTGGCGAGCCGCAGCGAGCTTTTGCCAGCGTGGTCATCGCCGGCACCAAGGGCAAGGGCTCCACGGCCGCGCTGCTGGAGGCGATCGCGCGGGCGGGCGGCCTGCGCACCGGCCTCTGGACCTCACCGCATATGCATTCATATCGCGAGCGCATTCAGGTCGACCGGATGCCGATCAGCCAGGCCGAGCTGATCGGCGCGATCGAGTCGATACCGAAACGGCTGGATGGCTTCGATCGGCAGCGCCACGGCGAGCCGACGATCTTTCAGCTGGGATTCGCGATTGCGCTGCGCTATTTCGCCGATCGCGCGATCGATCTGGCTATCCTGGAGGTCGGCCTGGGCGGCCGCTACGACAGCGCCAACGTGGTGACGCCGCTGCTATCCGTGATCACCTCGATCAGCTATGATCATATGGCCATACTCGGCAACACACTGAGCAAGATCGCCTGGGAGAAGGCCGGCATCCTGAAGCCGGGCATTCCGGCGATCACCATCCCGCAGCACGACGAGGCCATGGCGACGATCGCGCGCGTGGCAGTTGAGGTTGGCGCGCCGCTGTGGGTCGCTACCACAGGAGATGGGAGCTGGGAGTTGGGGGCTGGATTCTCAACCCCGACTCCCATCTCCCCACCCCCCACTCCCTTCGACCCGTTCGCTCGCTACCGCGGCCCGACCGATACCGCGCTACTCGGCACCTTTCAGCGCGAGAATGCGCGGCTGGCGGTCGGCGCGGCGCTGCTGCTGCGAGACCAGGGTCTGCCGCTCGACGATGCCGCGATCGCCGAGGGCCTGGCCGGCGCGCGCTGGCCTGGGCGGATGGAAATTGTGGCCGGCACGCCGACGATCGTGCTGGATGGCGCGCACAACGGCGACTCGGCCCACAAGCTCAGCGAGTCGCTCGACCTCATGTTTCCTGGCCGCCGCCGTGTCTTCGTGCTGGGTGTCACGCACGGCCACAATGTCGATCACATTATGGCCGAGCTGCTGCCGACGGCTGGCGCGCTCATTCTCACGCGCTCGCGCCACCCGCGCGCTCTGACCGACCTGGAGGCTCTCGCGGCGCGGGCCAAGCCGCTGTTGCGGCGCGGCGACGGCTATGCCCCGCTGGTGATCGCCGGCGACGCGCCGGAGGCGCTGGAGCGCGCGCGGGAACTCGCCGGCCCGGCCGACCTGATCTGCGTGACCGGGTCGCTCTTCGTCGTAGCGGCGGCGCGCGAGGCGCTGGGCATCCCGTTGGAGAAAGATTAGTGCTCTACCGGATAAAAGTGACAAAAAGCACAATGTGATATTTGGATATTTTGTGCTGGTCGCTTGCGCTGCGGCAGGCTATGCTGCGCCTGTGAACTGAAGGGTGGTTGTTTGTGTCGAGCTGTGTACTGGCCTGGGCGGCTGGAAATGCCGATCGACGAGTCTGACCCGTACGACAGCCAGCCAGGCCAGCCTGGGAGGGCAAGCCATGAACAGACACGAATCAGCATCGAATCGCCAGGCACGGTTCTTGATAATGACCCATGATGGGCGCATCTACGCCGCCAGGCCTGTGGATATTGCCAGCTTCACACGCCTCGCAGTGTGGTTGCGCTGGCTCTGGCAGTCTGCCTGGGCCTGGTGGCCGGGGAAGAATCCCCAATAGGAGTTAAGTAGCACAATGGAACATGATAGCATCGTCATCGAGCGGCAGAAGAAAATCGCCCTCGTTGCGCACGACCATAAGAAGCAGGATCTTGTAGAGTGGGCGCGCTTTAATCGGGGCATCCTTGCTCAACACGAGATCTATGCGACAGGAACAACCGGGACACTGCTTGAGCAGGAACTGGGGATTACGATCAACAAACTACAGAGTGGGCCGCTCGGTGGGGATCAGCAGATCGGCGCCAAGATCGCCGAGGGCGAGATCGACTTTCTGATTTTCTTCTGGGATCCACTGGAACCGCAGCCCCATGATCCCGATGTGAAAGCCCTGCTGCGAATCGCCGTCGTCTGGAATATCCCGGTCGCCTGCAATCGGGCAACCGCCGATTTTATGATCTCGTCGTCGCTCATGACCGGTGAATATGAGCGGCTGCCGCCGAACTACGAGAGCTATATCAGGCGGACGATCGGGGTTCGAGCATGAGGGATGGAGACTGATCCGGTGCTGCCTGCGGTCGCTCCCAGCGGTACTTGTCAGTCTTTTTGTTCGTGCTTTCTCGGTGCGCCCATTAGGCACACCGAGAAAGCACAAGCCTTTGACGAAAACGGACGCTCTAGTCGATGGCATCCTTGTCGATGGCGAAGGTGCAGCTCGCTCCACCCAGCGCTCGGCACTCGATCTCCTCGATGTGGAAACTGTGCCCGCCGGTCACCCACGTCAGCGCCTCTTCCAAGATCCCCTGCGCCAGGTGACAGCACGGCTTCTCGCTGCCTCTGCCCCAGCACACCGGGCACTTCTCGATGATGTACAGAAACTGCCCCTTGCGCTCCTCCACCCGCGTCGGCTGGTCCGAGAAGCGGTCGAAGGTCTGCGCGGTGGCGTTCAACGCAATCTTCATCTTCATGGTCATCGGCATCAGCTTGAGCGCCAGGTCGGCCATGCCCAGCAGCGGGCCAAACTCCTTGAGCCCGAGGTTGAAGGCGTAGCGACCAGCGCGCAGTTCCATGCCACGCGCGCCGCGCGGACCGTACATGGTCTCGGTGGATTTGGAGATGGTGGTCAAGTCGGAGAAAGGAAACTCGCGTTTGAGATTGGAAGGCGGATAGCTATTGACCAGATGGCGGGCGCCGGCAAGGTTGAGCAAGGCGTTGACGCCGTTGCGGCCCATCACATCTTCGAGGGAAATCAGATACAAGCGCCCGATCAGGTTGGGATAGAAACGGGGCTCTAGGTCCGTCGTGGTGCCACGATCATCTGGCATTGCCCGGCTCCTTACGGGTCTATCGCAGAGAAAGAAGACTGAATCCGCGGCCCAGAAAGCTTGGTTTATTGTACACGATGCGCTATTGCTAGTCAACCGCATTGCAAGGACTTCAGAGGGAGGCCGCGTTA
>DATFXE010000445.1:0-5835 GCA_035258585.1 Roseiflexaceae bacterium
AGCTCATGCGGCTGCTGGCGCGCAGCCATCAGCGCAGCGCCGCTCTGGCGCAGTACGAGACTTGCCGCCGCATGCTGGCGCGCGACCTGGGCGTCGAGCCGGAAGCTGAGACCACTGCGCTGTACGAGTGCATCCGTGACGGCTCAGGTGCTGAGGTGCCAGCATCGAAACGTACAACACAAAGAACTCCAAGCATACAGAATTTCCCCGCCCAAACTACAGTGCTCATCGGGCGCGAGGCTGAGCTCATGGAACTGGGTGCGCTGCTAGAGAACCCGGCCTGCCGGCTGATCTCGATCGTCGGCCCTGGCGGGATTGGCAAGACGCGCTTGGCGCTGGCTGCGGCAGCCCAACAGGCCGAAGCGTTTACTCACGGCGCGACATTGGTCCCGCTCCAGGCGATCAGCGAGGTGCCGTTCGTGGCGACGGCGGTCCTGGCCGCGCTCGGTGTTACGCTCCAGGGTCAGCGCAAGCCGCGCGAGCAGTTGCTGGATTATCTGCGCGAAAAAGAGTTGCTGCTGGTGCTCGACAATTTTGAACAGCTCCTTGCACCTGATCTGAGCGAGAACGAAGGCGCGGCAGAACTGCTGATGGACGTGCTGCTGCGCGCGCCCCGCCTGACACTGCTGGTCACGTCGCGCGAGCGCCTGGCGCTGGCAGGCGAGTGGCTGTTCGACCTATCAGGGCTCAACTATCCACCGGACGAGTCGCCCGATGGTATTGAGCGCTACAGCGCGGTGCAGCTGTTTGTGCAGCGCGCCCGCCAGGTGCGCCGGCAGTTCGCGCTGGCCAATAGCGAAGCGGGCGCGGTGGCGCGCATCTGCCGGCTGGTCCAAGGGCTGCCGCTGGCGATCGAGCTGGCCGCCGCCGCTGTGCCCACGCGCTCCTGCCAAGTGATCGCCAACGCGATTGAGCGCAGCCTGTCGGTACTGGCGATCGAGCTCCGGGCTGTCCCGGAGCGACAGCGCAGCATGTGGGCGACGTTCGAGCACTCCTGGCACCTGCTCTCGCCAGAAGAGCGACAGGTCTTCGCGCGGCTGGCGGTGTTTCGGGGCGGATGTACGATCGAGGCGGCGGAGACCATTGCCGGGTGGAACGTTCCAACGTTCCAACGTTCCGACGTTCCAACGATTCTCGCGGCGCTGGTCGACAAATCGCTGCTGCGCTGGGATGGCATCGCGCGCTATGAGCTGCATGAGCTGGTGCGGCAATATGCGGGCGAGAAGCTGGAAGAGCTCGGAGAGGCTGCGGAGATCAGGAAGCACCATGCGATGTATTTTCTAGGGTTAGCCGAGACCGCTGAGCCGAAGCTGCTCAGCGGCAAGCGTGATCGCTGGCTGGATCAGTTGGAGCGCGAGCATGATAATCTACGCGTGGCGTTGGCCTGGAGCCAGGCGACTGCAGATGCTGGTGAAATCGGGTTGCGATTCGTGGGCGCCTTGCTATGGTTCTGGCAATATCGCAACTATATGTCGGAGGGGCGCTCATGGGCCGAAGCGGCGCTTGCAACAGCCTCCAGCGCCGAGCCACGTGCGTGGGCAAATGCACTCTATAGTGCAGGAATGCTGGCCTGGATTCAAGGTGATTACACGATAGCGCATGCCCGACTAATGACAAGCATACAACACTGGCGGGAGACCAGCGACCGGCGCGGGCTGGCCTTCGCGCTGAGCATCGCCGGATTGAATCTCTGCGACCAGAAACGTTATGAAGGATATGGCCTCTGTGCTGAGAGTGTGGTCATCTTGCGCGAGATCGGGGCCCCATGGAGCCTCGCCCACGGGCTGTACTTCTTCGGAAATGCTGCCTTCAAACGTGGCGACTATATACAGGCGCGTTCTATCTATGAAGAGAGCTTAGCCCTCTGGCGAACAGTGGATGATTCGTGGGGGCTGGCACTGCCAGTGTATCGTCTGGGAATCATCGCCGGCGCTCACGGGGAATATACAAAAGCCCGAGCGCTGCTTGAAGAGAGCCTGGCAATTCGGCGGCAGGTAGATCACAAGTATCTCATCGCTCTCTCATTGACGGCTCTGGCCGATGTGGCCTTGTGCCAACAAGAGTATCGCCAGGCGATCACATGGCTGAACGAGAGCCTGGCACTCTACCAGGAACTTGGTCTGAACGCTAGTGTCGTGGCGACATTGAAGCAATTCGCGTGGGCTGCGCTGGGCCAGGGGCAACTGGAGCGACCCGTAAGGCTGTGGGGAGCTGCGCAGGCAATCGATGATATGCACGGTATCCGCAGAACACTCGGCGAATCTCTGGACAATGAACCTGACCTAGCTGCCGCTCGCGCCCAATTGGGCGAAGCCCCATTCGCGGCGGCGTGGGGCGAGGGGCACGCGATGCTGCTGGAGCAAGCGATCGCCTATGCCCTGGAGGGAAGCGCTGTGGACGTCGAGCAGCCAGCCCGAGCGGTTGGCGCTTCGATCGGAAGCACCTGACCGTCACGGGTGACAGACCGGGCAGATTGCGATGCGTCAGCGCCCGCGGTATACTACGGGCGGACACTGCCTGTGCATTAAGGAAACGTGTGATGGCAATCGATGTGCAACACTCTACGCTGCGGATGCTGTGGGAAGAGGACGAATTGGTCCTTGACCTCGGCGCGCTGCAAGGTCTCTGGACCGCAGAACAGTATCTCAAGCTGACCGACCAGACCAACCGGTTGATCGAATTCGCCGACGGCTATGTAGAGGTACTGCCGATGCCGACACGCAGGCACCAGGTCATTCTGGCACTCTTGTACGAGCTGTTTGTCGGGTTTCTTCGGCCACGCGGCGGTAAAGTCTTATTCGCGCCGCTGCGCCTTCAGGTGGGCCCCAACACATATCGGGAGCCTGATCTCCTGCTGTTGCTCGACGCGAACGATCCACGCAACCAGAACGTGTTCTGGCTGGGCGCCGATCTGGTGATCGAGATCGTCAGCCCCGATGACCCCGAGCGCGACACCAAAATCAAGCGTGCCGACTACGCCGAGGCTGGTATCCCCGAGTACTGGATCGTTAACCCACCAGATGAGACGATTATCATCTTGAAGCTCGAGGGCGATGCCTACACCGAACATGGCACGTTCCGCCGCGGCGAGTCGGCGGCCTCAGTCCTGCTGGATGGTTTCGCCGTGCGCGTGGACGAGGTGTTCGACGCCTCCTAGAGCGCCGGTAGCGTATTTGTTCTGATCCACGAAGTGACACGAAGATACACGATATAGCAGCTTTATTTGTGTTCCTTCGTGTGCCTTCGTAAATTCTCAACCGCTGTTCTAGGCGGTGCGCCGTTGGTGTCACTCCACTCTCCTCGGCCGGTACTGGATCGCCTCGGCCAGGTGCGCCGGCCCGATATCCTGTGCCCCCGCCAGGTCGGCGATGGTGCGGGCGAGCTTGAGCACGCGGTGGTAGGCCCGCGCCGACAGATGCAGCTGGCGCATGGCCGCCTGCATCAGCCGCTGCCCCGCGCCGTCGAGCTGGCAGTGCAGCCGCACCTCGGCCGGCCCCATGTCGGCGTTCGTCAGCATGCGCGTGCCGCGGAAGCGCTCAGCCTGGCGCAGGCGCGCCGCTGTCACTCGCTCGCGCACCGCGCTGGATGGCTCGCCCTGCCGCTCGGACGAGAGCTTGTCATAATTGACGCGCGGCACCTCGACGTGGATGTCGATCCGGTCGAGCAGCGGGCCGGAGATACGCTTCTGGTAGCGCGCGACGACCGACGGCGAGCATGTACACATCTTCTCGGCGTCGCCGGCGTAGCCGCATGGACATGGATTCATGGCGGCAATCAGGGTGAAGTTGGCCGGAAAGGTGATCGAGCCGCTGGCTCTGCTGATTGTCACGATCTTGTCTTCCAACGGCTGGCGTAGCACCTCCAGGGTCTGCTGGCCGAACTCAGGCAGCTCATCCAGGAACAGCACGCCGCGATGGGCGCGGGTGATCTCGCCGGGGCGGATCTTGGAGCCGCCGCCGACCAGGCCAGCCTGCGAGATGGTGTGATGCGGCGCGCAGAATGGGCGCAGCCGGATCAGCGGTGTGTCGCTTGGCAGCATGCTGCTGACGGAGTAGATCTTGGTGACTTCGAGCGCCTCGGCCAGGCTCATCGGCGGCAGGATCGAGGGCACCGCGCGTGCCATCAGCGTCTTGCCCGAGCCGGGGCTGCCCGACATGAGTACGTTATGTCCACCGGCGGCGGCGACTTCCAGCGCGCGCTTGACGTGTTCCTGCCCCTTCACGTCCTGGAAGTCGACCGGGTAGATCACCTCGGCGTCGGTCGAGACGGGTCCGGCCAGGTAGGCGGCCAGCGGGCGCTCTCCGGAGAGGTGCGCGGCCAGATCGGCCAGCGACTTCACGGGTATCACGGTCGCACCTTCGACAAGCCCGGCCTCCGGCGCATCCTCGAATGGGACATACACCGTCTCGATGCCGTGGCTCTTGGCAATACTGACCATCGGCAGCACGCCGTCGGTATGGCGCACGGCGCCATCCAGCCCGAGCTCGCCCACGAACAGCGCGCGCTCGACCCGGCCGAAAACTTGCTCGGATGCCAGCAGCAACCCGACCGCGATCGGCAGGTCATATGCCGGCCCAGCCTTGCGGATATCGGCCGGGGCCAGGTTAACCGTGAGACGTTTCATTGGAAAATTATTGCCGGAGTTACGCACCGCCGCGCGCACCCGCTCTTTCGCCTCCTGGACGGCTGCATCTGGCAGACCGACGATCTGAAAGCTCGGCAACCCCTGGCTGATATCGACTTCCACTTCGACCGGCAGACCCTCCAACCCGACCACCGCGCAGCTGTAGACTTTTGCAAGCATGTTCACTCTTCCTTTCCGTACGGTATCTTACCTATGCACATACGTAGTACGATCGTTTGTTCTACCGCAGCGATCAGGTAAATGTTACGCGTGAAGCGCAGGACGACCGACAAGGGACGACCGACGATAGCTACATCGTCGGTCGTCCCTTGTCGGTCGTCACCGAGTGGTCTAGGTTGCCAGCGCGGGGAACGTATTCTGACGCCGCACCCGCTGCCGTGCGCCGCACGACTCGCGAACGATCAAGCTGGTAGGCAGCTCGATATGGCGCGGCGGGCCGCCGTGCCCTTCGATCCGATTGAGCAGCAGGTGCCCCGCCCGCAACCCCACATCCATGCGCGGCTGAGCGACGGTGGTCAGCGGCGGGCTGAGATGTGCGGCGAAATTCAGATCGTCGAAGCCGACCAGTGCTAGATCCTCGGGCACGCGCAGCCCGACGCGCTGGGCGGTCCGCAGCAGTTCCAGCGCCACAGCGTCGTTCACGGCGAAGACCGCGCTGGGGCGATCGCCGCGCAGCAAAAATTGGTCAGCGATATCAGACGTGCTAGATTGTGAAACAGCCGGCCACTGGAACACGAGTGTTTCATCGTAGGGCTGGCCGTATTCGTGGAGCGCGCGGCGGTAGCCCTCCCAGCGGTCGCGCACCGAGGTGGTCAGCAGGCTGCCCTTGCTTGAGTAGATGAAGCCGATCCGCGTGTGCCCCAGGATGATCAGGTGCTCGGTGGCGCGGTAGCCGCCGCCCATGTTATCGGCCACCACATAGTCGCAGTCCAGGTCGGGGAAGTAGCGATCGACCAGCACGAACGGCACACCCTCGGCATGGAGCCGCCAGATCGATTCGTCGTAGGCGACGTCGCTGACGGGGAAGATGATCAGGCCGGCGACGCGATCCTCGTGCAGGCGGTTGATATCGCGGTCCTGCTGCTCCAGGCTCTCCTCGGCGTAGGCGAAGCTGACCTGGTAGCCACGCGACTTGGCGGCGTGCTCGACGCTGATCAGAATATCCAGATCGAGCGGGCCGTCCATGTAGT
>DATFXE010000446.1:0-15721 GCA_035258585.1 Roseiflexaceae bacterium
CTCGGCTGCGCGTGCCAAGCGCTCACCATAGACGCTGCCCATCGACCCGCCGATGAAGCCGAACTCTGATACGGCGATCTGCAGCGGATAGCCATCGATCGAGCCGCTCCCGCTCACCAGCGCGTCGTTGAGGCCAGTGCGCTCTTGATTATCTTTGAGCTTCTGCGCGTAGACATCCTTGGTCGAGACGAACTCGAGCGGATCGCAGGGGGCAAGCTCAGCGTCATGCTCGACAAACGAGTCGCCGTCGAGCAGGCTCAGCCACTCGCGGGCGGCCAGCCGCATGTGATACCCACATTTGCAGACCTTCAGATTATCGTTCAGCTGCTTCGCATAATTCAGCTCGCCGCAGGAAGGGCACTTAACCCACATATTGTCGGGGATCTGCTGGCCGTTCTCGCGGGCGGCCGGAGTAAAGTGCTTGGGCTGGCGACGAAACCATTCTTTCATGAGGCTCTCTCCTGGCGTTCACATGCGGCGTTATTATACCATAGTCGTCAGTTGTCAGTTGGCAGGAGGCAGGAGGCAGGAGGCAGGAGGCAGGAGGCAGTTACTAATCACCACTGATAACTCATAACTCATAACCAATGGTGCATTTTTACACTCTTGATCGCCTTGAGCGAGCCGATAGCCCCTATATGTGCATTGTTCGAGCTTGCGCGTTGGCCGAAGTTGTCATATGATACGAGCGATCATCCAGAGCGCGCAACGCCGCTTCATCCTACCGCGCTGACATGGAAAGGAAATCTTGAGCGATGCTCGATGCACTACAGAGTCCTGTCGTCCTGGCAATCGTCGTCGTCGTCCTACTGATATTGATCGCTATTCCGGTGCTGCTGCGGCGCCGGCGCGCCGGCCAGGAAGATGTGCTCCCGCCGCCCGAACTAGGGCAGGCGGTCGACTATACCTCGCTGCCATTCGAGGAGCCGACCAGTCTGGGCGACCGGCTGCGCGAAGCGCCGATCGGCGTCAAGCTGCTGCTGGCGCTGGTACCGATCGCGGTGATCGCGGCCGGCGTGGTGCTATGGATCACGTTCTTCAGCAGCGGTAGCGCTACCGCTATCCAGCCGACCCCGCCACCACCACCGCCAACGATCACAAATGTCCAGGCGATATTGACCAGTTCCTCGCGAATTGTTGTCGAAGCAGAGACCACGCTACCAGATAACGCGGCAGTGACGGCGGTGATGAAAGAGGCAGATCAGGATTTCTCATGGTTCAATAAAGATAGAGCAAATGCCAATACGAGTGGCGGGCGCATCTCGATCGTTCTCGAGCGAGCCAAAGATGCCCAAACGCCCAAACGCGGCCAGGATCAGACGATTACGCTGATCGCGACAGTCGGCGACCAGGTGATTAGCTCCGAGCCGGCCAAACTTAGTATCCCGCCGCTGTATCAGGCAGAGTTTTTCCGTGATGTTGCGGCCGCGCCGACCGCAGCACCCACCGCCGCGCCCACTGCTGCGCCGGCTAAGCCAACCAGCGCACCCACAGCGCAGGCCGAACCTACCGCCACACCCGCGGCCGCGCTGAGCGCGACGGTCTTCAACGGCGGCAATATCCGCAAGGAGCCGCGGGTCACCAACAACAAGAGCGATGTGCTGGGCCAGCTGCACGCCGGTGAAGTCGTCGCGCTGCTGGAGCGCACCAATGACGGCTCCTGGTATCGTGTCAAAGGGCCCGAGGCCGAGGGCTGGGTCAGCGCAACGCTACTGACGATTGACCCGGACGTGGCCAAGCAGGTGCCCGCCACTAAGCCCCCAGAGACTGGCCTGACCGCCACGGTCTTCAATGGCGGCAACGTGCGCGAGCGACCGGTCACGGGCAAGCCGCTCGACCAGATCAATGCTGGAGAGAAGGTGCGGCTGCTTGCGAAGACCTCCGACGGCGGCTGGTACCAGATCACCAATATCCGCGACGTGACCGGCTGGGTCAGCGTGACGCTCTTAACGATCGATCCAGCGGTGGCAAAGCAGGTCCCTGTCGCGAAGTAGGGGGATGGGAGTTAGGGGTTGGGAGTAATCCAGCCTAACTCCCAACTCCCAACTCCCAACTCATATGCTCGATCTACCCCTTTCTTCTGTCCCGCTAGCCTTTCTGGATTTCGAAACCACCGGCCTCGCGCCGCGCCGTGGCGATCGTGTTTGCGAGGTGGCGCTGCAGCGAGTCGTGGGCGGTGTGGTCGAAACGAGTTTTGAGACGCTGGTCAACCCGCTGCGCCCGCTCAGCGAGCGATCATTCGCCGTCAACCGCATCACTCCCGAGCAACTGGCCGGCGCGCCGACCTTTTCCACTATCGCCGAATCCATCCGAGCGGCCTTGTCCGGCGCGGCGATCGTAGCTCACAATGCCCCGTTCGACCTGGAATTCCTGTATGCCGAGCTGGCGTTGGCCGGGCAGCCGCCGCTGCGCGCGCCGGCGATCGACACACTGGCGATCGCGCGAAGGCTGTTTCCCAGGCGCCCGTCGCACAGTCTGGCGGCGCTGGCGACCGCGCTCGGCAGCCCGCCGCCCTCGCACCGCGCGATGGACGACGTGCTGGTGCTGCGGGTGGTGTTCGACCACCTGGTCGCGCAGCTGGCGCCGCTCGGCATTACGACGCTGGGCGACATGCTGCGCTACGGGCGCGGCCTGCGCCCCGGCGATCCCGAGCCCGTGGCGCCACCCCCGATCGCCGAGGCGCTGCGCGACGGCAAGCTGCTGCGGATCGTGTATGCGTCACGCAGCCTGCCCGAGCCAACTGAGCGGCTCATCCGCCCGATCGAGATCGCCAATGAGAACGGCGTGCTTTTCCTGCGCGCCTACTGCTACTTTCGCGAGGACTTGCGCGCCTTCATCGTAGAGAAGATAATGAGGATGGATTTGTTGGAGGAGTAGTACGTGCAGGCTATCATCTCGATCCGTGTTTCCTAGACGATAGACGATGGACGATAGACGATGATAGATCGTCCATCGCCCGTCGTCCCAGCCGAATCAGATGTGCGATTGGCTGTACAACAGCAATTTGCAGATGAGTTGAGCCATCGCGCAGTATAGCTGCCGCACTCCCGAGGTTGAATCAGTTAGGAGTTACGCGGTTGGGAGGTTTGGAGGGCTTTGCCCTCCAAAGAATCCCTTTCTTTTTCCACCCACCTGTGGCGGCTTTGCCGCCACAGGTGGGTGGAAAAAGAAGGTTCGCGGGGCCTGCGGCCCCCGCGCCCTCGCTAAAACGCCAACTGCGTAAGTCCTATCAGTGTACAAACTGCTGAAAGCTACCACCTGCTGGTGCCGGAGGAGCTGCTGATGGACGAAATCATGTCGCTCGGCCTGTGGATCAAGCGTCGGCGCAAAGCCCTGGATCTAACCCAGGACGCACTTGCCCGCCAGGTCGGCTGCTCACTGGAGCTGATTCGCAAGATCGAAGCCGACGTGCGCCGGCCCTCGCGCCAGATCGCCGAGCGACTGGCGAATAGCCTAGGGCTGCCGCCTGAGGAGCGCGCGTCGTTCATCCAGGCGGCGCGCGCCGAACTGGCCACCGACCGATTGGCGCCGCCGACACAGTCCGTCGCCCCAATCCCTTTTGCTCCTACCACAGGTGCCGCGGCGCCAGCGAAAATGAGTGCCCCCTTGCCGAGCGGCACGGTCAGCTTTCTGTTCACCGACATCGAAGGCAGCACCCGGCTGTGGGAGCAGTACCGAGAAGCGATGCCGGCCGCGCTCGCGCGCCACGACGCAATCATGGGCTCTGCGGTCGCCGCTCACGGCGGCGCAGTGTTCAAGACGGTTGGCGATTCGATCTGCGCGGTCTTCGTGAGCGCCCCAGGCGCACTCGCGGCCGCGCTCGAGTCCCAGCAAGCGCTGTACAAAGAGCCGTGGCAGACCGCCGAGCCGCTGCGGGTGCGGATGGCGCTGCACACCGGCACCGCCGAACTGCGCGACGGCGAATACATGGGGCTAGCGCTCAGCCGGGTCGCGCGGCTGCTCGCGGCCGCGCATGGCGGCCAAATCCTGCTCTCGCAAGCGACCCAGGAGCTGGTGCGCAACCACTTGCCTTCCAGTGTCGAGCTGCGCGACTTGGGCGCGCAGCGCCTCAAAGATCTTTCGCGGCCCGAGCAGGTCTATCAGCTCGTCGCGCCCGACCTTCCGTCCGATTTCCCACCGCTGCAGAGCCTTAGCGCGCGGCCCAACAACCTGCCGGCGCAGCCGACCGCGCTGATCGGGCGCGAGCAGGACGTGGCGACGCTGCGTGAGCTGCTGCGCCGCCCCGACGCGCGGCTCGTGACGCTGACGGGGCCGGCTGGGACGGGCAAGACGCGCCTGGCTATCCAGGTGGCGGCCGCGGCCCTCATCCCCCGGCCCTCCTTCGACTACGCTCAGGACAGGCCTCGCCCGCCGCGGCAGCAGAGGGGGAGTCGCGACAGTGACGAGGATGAGGGCGGGTTACTCCACGGTGTCTGGTTCGTCAACCTGGCGCCGATCAGCGACCCAGATCTGGTGATCTCGACAATCGCGCAGGTGCTCGGTGTGCCCGAGATCGGTGGGCGGCCACTGTTGGATAGTGTGAAGGGCTATCTGCGTGAGAAGCAAATACTCCTGCTGCTGGACAACTTCGAGCAGGTGCTCGACGCAGCGCCGCTAGTCGCCGAGCTACTGGCGGTAGCGCCGGGGCTGAAGGTGCTGGCGACCAGCCGGGCGGCGCTGCATCTGCGCGGCGAGAAGGAGTATCCGGTTGCGCCGCTGGCGCTGCCGCCGACGGTCGACGACCGACCACCGACGACCGACGATGTGCAAGGCGCAGTGGTCGGTGGTCGGTGGACGGTGGTCACGCAGTACGCGGCAGTGCAGCTCTTCATCGCCCGCGCACAGGACGCACGGCCGGACTTCGCGGTCACGAACACGAATGCGCCGGCGATGACCGAGATCTGCTATCGCCTCGACGGGCTGCCGCTGGCGATCGAGCTGGCGGCGGCGCGGATCAAGCTCTTTTCGCCCGAGGCGCTGTTGGCGCGGCTGAGTGACCGGCTGGCCCTGCTGACCGGCGGCCCGCGCGATCTCCCCGCGCGCCAGCAGACCTTGCGCAACACGATCGCATGGAGCTACGATCTGCTGAGCGCTGATGAGCAGGCGCTGTTCCGGCGGTTAGGTGTGTTTGTGGGCGGCTGCACGCTGGAGGCGGCCGAAGCCGTTACCACGTTGAACGTTCAAACGTTCGAACGTTCAAACGTCCTCGATGGGATGGCGGCACTGACCGACAAGAGCCTGCTGCGGCGCGAAGACGGGGTGGATGGCGAGCCGCGCTTGGTGATGCTGGAGACGGTGCGTGAGTACGCGCTGGAGCGGCTGAGCGAGAGCGGCGAGGAGGCGGCGCTGCGGCGGCGGCACGCTGAGTATTTCGTGGCGTTGGCGGAGAGGGCCGAGCCGCAGGTTCATGGGCCCTATCAGCGCGTCTGGCTCGATCGTATTGAGGTTGAGCACGACAATCTGCGGGCCGTGCTGGCCTGGTCGCTCGAAGTCGAGGATGCGGATCCCCAATCTTCAGACGACCAGCCGCGATCGGCGATCGGGTTGCGGCTGGCGGCGGCGCTCTGGCTGTTCTGGGACCGGCGCGGATATCTGCCTGAAGGGCGGCGCTGGCTCGAGCGTACACTGGCCGCTGATCGCGGCAGTGCGACGCCGGAGCGGGTGAAGGCGCTGGTTCGGGCAAGTGCTCTGGCAGCGGGGGTGTCCGACGAGGAGCGGGCGCGGGCGCTGGGCGAGGAAGGTCTGGCGTTGGCTCGCCAGCAGGAAGACACCGATAGTATCGCCTGGGCGCTCTTCGCGCTCGGGTGGACCGCAACGCTTCAAAACGACTTCGCCACGGCACGCCCGTTGTTTGAGGAGAGCCTGGTGCTGTTCCATGCTCTCGGTGACAGCCTGGGGCAGGTCCTGGTTCTGTCCAATCTCGGGAACATGGCCCGTCACCAGGGCGATTATAGCGAAGCGACGGCCCGCCACACCGCGAGTTTGGTGCTTGCTCGTGCCATGGGGGATAGGTGGTGTGTTGCCCATGCGCTCAATCAACTCGGGTCGCTGGCGCAAGCGCTAGGCGACTACGCACAGGCGGCGGCGCTGCTGGCGGAGAGCGTGGCGCTGCTTCAGCAGTTGGGCCAGAAGGGGCAGGGTATCAGCTGGGTGCTCTTTAGCGTCGGGACCATCACGCGGCAGCAGGGTGACAACATGCGCGCGCTCGCACACTTTGCTGAGTGTCTGGCGTGGTTTCGGGAATTGGCGGATACAATCGGCATCGCCGCATGTCTAGAAGGGATCGCCCAGGTGGCGATTGCGACTGCACAGCCTGTGTCTGCGGTGCGGCTGTTCGGGGCAGCGGCGGCGATCCGCGACGCATGTGGCCATACGCCCTTCCCTGATGAGCAACGTGAATATGATCGCCTGCTCGCTGCTGCGCACGAACAGCTTGGCGAAGAAGCCTTCGCGGCGGCCTGGGCCGCGGGGCGCGCGCTGACAATTGAGGAGGCGATCGCCGAGGCGTTGGACCGCTGAAGCGCTGAAGCCCGTGACCGCGCTGAGGATGCTAGCCTTCAGCGGTGTCAGCCTCTCAGCGTTTCAGCGGTGCAGGGGATGGGCTGTGAGGCGATCGCCTTCGCGCTGGGCGAAGAGCTGTAACACTGCGCTATTCGCTCGTTGCTTGGGTTCGACATCGATCGCGGCTTTATGCGGCTTTGTCGCTCGTGTCGATCTTCGGCATGGTGGCGATGAGCGCTGTTAGAGAGTGACGTGAATCAGATCGCCAGGCTTGACCGTTGGCAATACCAGTAGGACTTTGTGACTAGGAAGATCGTGCTTCAGCTTGCGGGGCAAGCATTCGTCAAGGAGCACGTTCATACGGGCTGTGTCAGCAGGATGTGCTTGAGCTGTTCGAGCACGGTAATAGCTTGGGTGCGCTGCACCGTTGGAAAATCGTCGAGGAACTCTTGCAGCGACTGACCAGCTTCAAGATAGTCCAGCAGGGTCTGAACCGGAACTCGTGTTCCAGCAAAGACAGGTGTACCACCCAAGATCTCGTGATCGCGACTAATCACCGGTTGCGAAACCATCGTGGCCTCCTTATCATGTGTCGGCTGCATGATAGCACGGGTACTGCGAATCGTGGTCGCGGAATGCCATCGGTTATGGGAGTTCGTTTGCAACTGAACTGCTCTGCGCTCGAACGGCCACGGCACGTGATGGTGCGCCGTTGACCTCGGTTTTATCCGGAAAGGCCCTCATGACCGCCGAACACCGCCTGACTCGCATCGCCGGCAAGCTCTGGCCGGCCTTAGACACGCTCGACGAGCCAGAGCGCGGGCAAGTATTGCGTGAGCTGATCGGCATCATCTATGGTTCGATCCTGGCTATGTTCGGCCTGGGATGGCTGGTTACAGCCACCGACCTGGCGCTGGTGCGGGCGGAGTGGCCGACGCTGCTGGTTATGCTCATCCTGGCGGCTGCCCTGAACCAGCTCGACTTCTTCTGGGTCGTCGAGCGACAAGCAGGCATATACGACCGCTGGAGCGCGCAGCAACTCGGCGGATTAGTCACGATCTCGGCCGCGCTGCTGTTCGGCCCGACGGCACTCTGGCTGGGCGTGATCGTCGTGCTGATCCAGTATGTGCAGATGTGGCGCACCACGCCTTTGCCGACCCAGCGTGTGATCGCTCTGCGCAATCTGGTGCTAAACGTAAGCTTCTTCTCGCTCGGCTCGCTGATCGGTCTTACGCTATATCAGCGGCTGGGTGGGAGCTTTCCGCTGCCGGGCCTGGCCTGGCCAGCCGCGCCGTTGGCTGCGCTGGCCGTACTGACGCTGCTGGTCTTCGACTGGATTTGCTGGTCGTGCTATTTGTTGATTGCTGGCTATACGCCGTTGAACCGGGTGGGCGCGCTGGAGCTGGGCCTGTTCGCCAAATTCCAGGTTGTCACATTTCTGCCGGAGTTCTTCGCGATCCTGGTCGCGGCTATCTATTCCCGGATGGGGCTAGGCGTATACCTGTTCCTGATCGCTGGAGCGCTGTTGGGCGGCTTGATGGCGCAGCGACTGAGCAAGGCGGCCGAGCAGAGCGGAGAACGCTCCCGCGAACTGGCTCAGCTCGAGCAGTTAGCCCGCGCGATTATCGCGGCACCACCGGATACCTCGACCCTGCCTGAGATGCTGGCAGAGTTCGTGCCGCCGATGTTCTTATCGGTCCTGATTGAGATCAGGCTGCTCGGCGGGCAGACATTGCTGCACACGCCGGCGCAGGCGCCACCGCTTCCAGCGGCGCTATGGGACTGGCTGCGAAACGCTCCTCGGCCGCACGCTGTCGCCGTCGGAGAGCGACCGTCCTGGAATGATCAGCCATCGACGCGCGCGCTGGCCGTCGCTCCAATCATCGGCATCGACACGGCCGAAGCGCTGGGCGGCATCTGCGTGTACTTCTCGCCAGCTGTCGACGACCCGGCAGAGGCGCTGCCAGCATTGCAATCCCTGGCGGCGCAGATCGCTTCGGCGCTGTATCGCGCCGAGGAGTACGCCCAGACGCTGGCACATCAGAAAGTGCTCCAGGAGCTGAATGTGGCCGCCGAGATCCAGGCCAGCTTTCTCCCCGATACCCTGCCGCACATCGCGGGCTGGCAACTGGCCGCAACGCTGCGGCCGGCACGGCAGACATCCGGCGATTTCTACGACATCTTGGAGCTGCCCGATGGGCGGCTGGGCCTGCTGATCGCCGACGTGACCGACAAGGGCACCGGCGCTGCGCTGTTTATGGCCCTGAGCCGCACGTTGATTCGCACCTTTGCTTTTGAATATCCAGATCAGCCAGACAAGGCTTTGCACGCCGCGAATAAACGCATCCTCAGCGACTCGCGCAGCTCGATGTTCGTCACCGTATTCTACGGAATCCTCGATCCGGCTCGCGGAACGCTGACCTACTGCAACGCCGGCCATAACCCGCCCTACCGCCTGCGCGATGGCGCCGAGCCGCTGCCGCTGCGCAACACCGGCATCCCGCTTGGGATTACGCGCGATACGGCCTGGACGGCTACGACGACGACGCTGGAACCGGGCGATCTGCTGATTCTTTACACCGATGGCGTCAGCGAGGCCCAGAATTGGCACGGAGAATTATTCGAGGTCGAGCGCATGCTCGGTGCGGCCGGCGAGTGCCCCGAGCGCACGGCGCCCACGGTTCAGAACTGTATCCTGGCGGCGATCGATCGATTCGTCGGCGACGCCCCGCAGTCGGATGACCTGACGTTGTTGGTTGTCATGCGCGACATGGCGGATATGATTTAACTTCTAGGAGTTACGCAGTTGGGAGGTTTGGAGGGCTTTGCCCTCCAAAGAACTCCTTTTCCGCCCACCCGTGGCGGCCTTGCCGCCACGGGTGGGCGGAAAAGATGGTTCTCGGGGCCTGCGGCCCCGCACCCGCGCCAAAACATCAATTGCGTAAGTCCTAATTTCTTTGAACGCGAGGAGCCATTAGATGAAGATACCAGAAAAGACCGACCAGGAAATCGGGATGGACGACCAGCATGCTGTCGCCTGTCACTGCGCCCTCTGCGCCGAGGAAGCGCGGCCGGCCACGGTGCTGAGTGTCGACCAAACCGCCGGGCTTGCGCTCGTCGCAATGGGCGGCGTCACCGGCGAGGTCGACATCAGCCTGATCGACAACGTCGCGCCCGGCGTGGTGCTACTGATCCAGGGCGGCGTGGCGGTCGGGCATTTTGGCGAGGCGGATGGCCGGCCTTGATCACTCAAGCGGAGGCAGCAGATTATCCCACCATAGCCGCCCATCGCGCCGCTGCATCAGGTCGACATGGACATGCTTGACCTCGGTGTACTCCATCAGCCCCTGGATGCCGTGCTCGCGGCCGACGCCGCTCTGCTTGTAGCCGCCGAACGGGGCGTGCGGCAGAATGAGATGGTGGTCGTTGATCCAAACTGTGCCGCTGCGGATGCGCTTGGCCACTTCGATCGCCCCTTGCAGATCGCGCGACCAGACCGCCGCGCCCAGCCCGTAGATCGTGTCGTTGGCCATCTGGATGGCTTCGGTGACGTTCTTGTAGGGAATGACCGCCAGCACCGGGCCGAAGATCTCCTCCTGCGCCAGGCGGCTGTCATTTCGCACGTTCGCGAAGATCGTCGGCTCGACGAAGGGCGCGCGTTCGAAGCCGGGCACACGCGCGGCCCGCCCGCCCGTCGCCAGCGTCGCGCCCTCGGCTTTGCCTAGCTCGATATAGCGCATCACCGTCTCACGCTGCTTCTCGGAGACCAGCGGCCCCAGATCGGTCTCGAGATCGAGCGGGTCACCCATGCGTATGCTGCGCGCACGTGCGACCAACCGCTCGACAAACTCGTCGTGCAGCGCCGCGGGAACGAAACAGCGCGTGCCGGATTCGCAGCTCTGGCCGCCGTTGAAGAACACGCCGAACAGTACGCCGTCGGTTGCCAACCCGAGATCGGCGTCGGGCAGTACCAGGCTCGGAGATTTGCCACCCAGCTCCAGCGTCACACGCTTGACAGTCTCGCTGGCTAGCTGCATCACCCGCCGGCCAACCTCGGTCGAGCCGGTCAGAGCGACCTTATCCACGCCCGGATGGCGTGCGATCGCCTCGCCGACCTCGCCGCCCGGACCTGTTACCAGGTTGACTACGCCGCGCGGCAGTAGCCCGCTCGCGTGGATCAGCTCGAACAGCCGGATCGCCGTCAGCGGCGTGTAGGAGGCCGGCTTCAGCACCACCGTGTTGCCCGCCGCCAGCGCAGGCGCGAGCTTCCAGGCCACGAACAGCAGCGGGTAATTCCAGGCGACGATCTGGCCGCACACCCCGATCGGCTCGCGCCAGACAAAGTTCCAGCTGACCGAGGGCATATCGGTCCAGGGCAGCGGCTCGTAGGGGTGCTTGCGGGCCAGCTCGGCGAAGGTGCGGAAGTGCTCGATCGCCATGGGTACATCCACGAACATCGCCTTCCGCAGCGTGACGCCCAGGTTGCGCGTCTCGAGCTCGGCCAGCTCGGCGCTCTGCTCCTCCATCAGGTCGGCGATAGCGTGCAGGATGCGGGCGCGCTCCTGGGAGGCCGTATGCGGCCACGGTCCGCTATCGAAAGCTGTGCGCGCAGCCCGCACCGCCCGGTCGACGTCCTCGGCGTTGCCGCTCGCGACACGGGCCAGCGGCTGGCCGAGCGCCGGCTCGTTCACAGGCATCGCCGCGCCGGTGGCCGCCTCCGTCCAACACCCGTCGATATACAGCCCGTAGCCGGGCAGGTCGTCGTTTCGCTGTGACGTCATCGCAATCGCTCCTCGCGTGTCATGGCCAGTCATGACGCACAGCGTCATGATACCAGAGCTTTGGAGAATTGAGAATTGAGAATTGAAAATAGAGAAAGTTGTCTTTCAAGAGCCTATTCTCAATTCTACATTCTCAATTTTCATTTCGGAACGTACGTGAAGATCGTGTCGTGGAACGCCAGCTTGTAGTGCGCGCGGATGGCGGCAAGCATCTCCGGCGTCCAACGGCCGGTCGCGTCCACGCTCTCGCGCTCGACGTTGACCGGGATCAGGATCGCGCTGAAGCGCCACTCGGCGATCTCCTGCAGCAGGCCGCTCTGATCCCACACCCGGCTGTTGGCCGCCGGCCCCATGGTCGAGGGATCGTCGTAGCGCAGTGGCCGGCCCGCCGCGTACAGCAGCCCGACGTCGTCGGCCAGCACCTCGCCAGGGGCCGCGCGGATAAAGGTCAGATAACGCGCAGGCGGGTCGTCGGGCGCCAATTCGCCCAGATACCACTGCTGCGGCCGGTAGGCCAGCCCAATCTGAACGGCCAGCAGGACCAGAAGCGCACCTGATACGATCCGTGAATAACGCGAATAGTTGATCGATTTTCGTGGAAATTCGCGCGTATTCGCGGATCGTACTAGCTCGGCAAGCCAGCCGGCGGCGATGCCAACGCCGATCGCGAGTGCCAGCAGGCACTCGAGCAGGTGATTGTGATTCGCACCCGTCTCACCAGCGCCCAACAGCGAGATCGGCACGACCAGCGCGTAGCAGGCCGGGATAAGCGCACGCCCTGTCCAAAATGCGCGGATCAGTACCAGCAGCGCGAGCAACACCGCCGGCAGATACGGCGTCAGCAGCCCCACGAACTTGCTCAGCAGCGCCGCCGACCACCACTCGCTGCGGTGCAGCCCCCAGACATGCGCGCTGTACTGCCCGGCCGTGATCAAATCAAGCAGCGCCCAGACGCCAAGCGTAAACGCAAGATAGCTCAACCCATAGCTCAATGTGCGCCAGCGCATCGGCACGCGCCCAAGATAGCCTATACGCTCGCCATCGCGGTAGAACGCGCGCAGATCGGCAATCAGCAGAGCCAGCCCGGTGCCAAACGGCGCCATCACATCGGTCTGTTTCGTGAAAAAGGCCAGGGCGAAGCAGAACGCGACAACCGACCACCGACCGCCGACCACCGGCCAGCGATGAGCCGCGATATGCTCGGGTTGGAGCCGCACATCGGTCGTCGGTCGTTGGCCATCGGTCGTCGATGGTCGGTGGTCGGTGGTCAAACGAATCGCCAGGTACAGCCCCATCGCTGTCCACAATAGTGCCGTCAGGTCGGGCTTGACGCGGGAGGCCCACAGCAGCACTGGTGGAGCGCTCAGAAACAGGCTCGTGCCGAGCAAGCCACCCAGCCATATTCCGCCCGCGCGCCGCACGATCAGCACGATCAGCACGGCGACGCCGAGCGCAGCGGTTAGCGAGAGCAGCCGGCCGCCCCAGAACACATGCGGCCCACCGATCTGATCGGCTAACCCCAGCAGCAGCGGGTGCAGCGGCGGGTAGGGGGCCGAGACGAATCGCAAGCGCTCGAGCGGCTGATACAGCGGCTGGCCCGACCAGAGCAAGCGCGCCTCATGCAGCAGTGTTCCTTCCAGCCCATCATGCGGGTAGGGGTAGTTTAGCAGCGCGATCAGCCGTACGGCAGCGCTCCACAGCAGCGGCAGCACGCTCAGCACCAGCACGGCCGGCGCGGCTCTTCCTACAGCGCCGCTCACGAGACGCTGGGCCGGGGGAGTATCCGATTGCGGGACGACTTTTGACATTCGATTGCGATAGCTTCCGATCGGCAAGGTGCCTGCCGGTTTGGCAGGCGCTATGCTACCGCAACCGATGATTGAATGCAACTACATCTTCTTTACCTCCCCGCAATGGACGGCCGCGTAAGTCCGATTAATCAGACTTGTCACTTCCCGTTGATATTCAACGTGCTGAACATCACCGTGCTGTAGCCTGGATCAGCCCAGTTCGACCACTGGTACGGCCGGTGCAGCGACAACGGCCCCAGGTAGGCTGGCTCGCGCCAGTAGGCGTAGGCGATCTCCCAGCCCGAGCGATTCGAGTAGTCCACACAATGGTCGGGTGTATACGGCCATGTGCATATGCCCGAGTTGGCGTTGACAACTTGGGCGGCCAAGAAATCCCAGCCGTTCTTCAGCCCCACGCCGCGCGAGGTCCGATAGCTATAGAGCGAATCATCACCCTGCCGGCGCACAATCTCGGCGAAGACCGTCTTGAGGCTGAGCGCCCCCTGGTTATATGAAAGGCCCGAGGCGCCGCGGCGGTCCTCTTCGGCCAACGAGCCATCCGGCAGCATGCCGTACCGCCAACTGCCGTCGGCCTGTCGAACGCCGTCGAGCATGATCTTCCAGTCGGCGATCGCCGCCTTGCGCTCGGCCGACAGGTTGGCATATACGGCGATGCTCAGCCGCAGCAGGTTGCCGGCGTCGGCCCAGTTGTTGCTGCGCTTCGCCGCCAGCTGACCCTGCGGGAGCACTACGGACACAAGCATAGCCGTCAGCTTCTGGCGGTCGGCGAGGGTCCAGCCTGGTGCGCCGTCGAGCAGCTCGGCGCCCCAGATCAGCGCCGGCGCGAAGCGGCTCCAATCCAGTTGGGCCTGGTCGTCGGCAAGGTCGATCTGGATCAGCGTGTTCGACCAGGCGCGGATGAAATCGGCCGCCTTGGAGCTGTAACGTGGGTCGCCGGTCATCCAGTACGCCAGCGCCAGCACAAGCGCGCTTTCGGATGCCTGATTCAGACAGTTGCCGCCTACACTGGTGGTATAGCTCGCAACCGCGCACGGCATGGACAACAAAGCCTCGCCGGCGTTCTGGAGCAGTGATTTGACCGCAGCGCGGCTTGGCTCGGCGCCAGTATCGGCTTGAGTTTTGGTGAGAACCAGCTGCGAGGGCGTCGTCACGATTCCCGTCGGGACAAGCGGGCGCATAGTCACTGGTAGGTACATCAGGTGCGACAGCTCAGCTGTATTGGCTGCGGTTACGTGCGTGACGCGGCTAGCTTGGGGAATACCAAGGATGGTACAGATGACGATCGCCATCAGGCCTACGGCAAGCGTGCGCATGAAGCGGCGGGGTCGGGGCACACAGAACTCCTCTCATCACAGCGAAGCTGATCAATATAGGACTTACGCAGTTGGCGTTTTAGCGGGGGCACGGGGGCCGCAGGCTCTCGAGAACCTTCTTTGGAGGGCGAAGCCTTCCAAACCTCCCAACCGCGTAACTCCTACAATATTTGTGTTCACGCAAATGGCGCTGCCGCTTGTGATGGGGCAGCAACATCTGCCAATGACGTCATCGTGGTGTGAACACCGAAGGGAATGAGAAACACTGTGACGGAGTTCAATGCTAGCATAACCTGCGCTTAACATCAACGGCGGATGCGCCGATTCAGTTAACAAAATGCTCACAGACTCCCAATAGCATTGGCGCGAAAATTGTGGTATACTGTGCGTATCCCACTGATTACGGCAACTGCCGTTTGGGTGCCACGCCGTAATGATCACCGCAAAAGCACATCCTCTCGAGCTGTGCTGATGTATATTGCGGAATGTTAGGGAACGATGCCCGCGTATGCCAGCCGTGAGGCTGCAAAAACGCCGGCATCCGGCTTCCCGGAGCGCCCCATCGAAATGATGCGCGCCGGGCCACCATAATGTCGCGGTCGTTCCGCGGTACAGCGATTGCAGAGCTTCCACCCGAGGAATAAAGCACGCACCCGCACGGCGTCGCTCACAATGCGCCCGCGTATCGGTTGACAGGAGTTACGCGGTCGTCCGCAAAACTAGCTTGTAGCCTGGCGTTCGCCCTGGTCTTTTCAGCTATCTGTCGGTGGTGTCTTTGTCGGACGGCATGCGGGCTCGGTATGCCCGGCATCCACTGCCGATTCCATCCTGTCATTCGGCGGTATGAACGATATCCGCGGCATATGTTTTCGCGAAAAAGGAAGTTACATTGAGCGCAGAACGGTTACAGAAGGTGCTGGCCAGTGCCGGCATCGCCTCGCGGCGCGACTGCGAGGAGTTGATCAGCGCCGGCCGCGTGTCGGTGAATGGCAAGGTTGTGCATGTGGCCGGCACTCGGGTCGACCCAGAGCAGGACGAAATCGTCGTCGATGGGAGGCCAATTGGGCAAATCAGCCCACGCACCTATGTGATGCTGCATAAGCCAGCTGGGGTCGTCTCCACCGCCGACGATCCGCAGGGGCGCCCGACAGTGGTCGAACTGGTCGATCTACCCCAGCGCCTCTTCCCAGTTGGCCGGCTGGATTATGATAGCGAGGGCTTGCTGTTGATGACCGACGACGGCGAGCTGACGCAGCGACTGACACATCCCAGTTACCAGATCGAAAAAGAGTATCGCGCGCTGCTCGACCAGGCC
>DATFXE010000447.1:0-7204 GCA_035258585.1 Roseiflexaceae bacterium
TGCGCCAAAAACGCGCTCTCGATCGCCCGCTCGCCTTCGGCCCCGCTCAGGCCAAGCTCGGGCGTACCCTCCAGCGCGGTCACGCTGCTCTGGTAGGTGGCCATCAGCGGCCTGCTTCCAGCGGTGACCTGGCAGAAGATCGGGCCGATCAGGGTATTGAGCTCGGCCACAGCGGCCATGCGCTCGCGCAGCACGTACGCGCCCGAGAGCGACAGCTCGCGATCCCAGAAGGCCAATTCGTCGGCGGCGGCGCGCTGGGGCCGCCTGCGCTCGCGCCAGGCCCGCAGCAGGCTGTTGCGTTGCTGTACCACCTTCTGGTAGTGCGAGAGCGTGCGGACATAGCGCCCGTCGAGCTGCGAGAGCGTGACATCCAGGTAGCGCCGGCGCTCGGATGGCGCGCCGGTGACCAACGCCAGATCGGCCGGGGTGAACAGCACCACCCGCAGGTTGCCGACGAGATCGAGCGCGCGCACGGTCTTGCGATCCACGCGCACGGTCTTAATGGATGTGCTCGTCAATTGGCCGTCGTCGTCGGCGCGGCGCTGGACGATCACCTCCAGGCGCACCTTGCCGTCGCTGCGCCGGACATCACACAGCAGCCGCGCGAACGGCGGCGTGCCGATGTCGCCCTGGGCATCCCAGCGCACCAGTTCGCGGTCGGCGCCGGCGCGTGGGGAGCGAGTGGTGGCCAGGTAGAACAGCGCCTCCAGGATGGTCGTCTTGCCGGCGGCGTTGGGGCCGTAGAACAGCGTCGTGCCCGGCTCAAGGCCGAGCTCCAGGCGCTCGTAGTTGCGGAAGTCGCGCAGGGTCAGGTGGGTGACGTGCATATCGTTTGAACGTTCCAACGTTCGAACGTTCAAACGTTCAAACGTTCCAGCTTCAGCGCTCGCAGCGCCTTCAAATCCCCGCATCCGCTGCAGAACATCGCGATTCGCAGCTCGTCGATATAGGCGCGCAGCTCTTCGATCACGCCCTGGGCGCCCTGGCCGTCGGCGGCGGGGCCGAGCGCCGGCTTGGCGGTGGCGCCCATGTCGGCGCCCAGCGCGATCGCCTTAGCCACGTCGACGCCGCTGCGGATGCCGCCGCTGCCGATCAGGCAGATCGCCGGCAGCGCCGCGCGCACCTCGCGGATCGCCTGGGTGGTAGGGATGCCCCAGCCCGCGAAGGCGCCTGCCACCCGCGCGCCGCGCTCGCTGGCCTGCCGGAAGCGCTCGACTTCGCTCCAGCTGGTGCCGCCCGCCCCGGCCACATCGATGCCCGATACGCCGGCATCGGCCAGCCGCCGTGCGGTGGAGGCGCCAATGCCGTTGCCCACCTCTTTGGCGATCACCGGCACGCCGACATCGCGGCAGACCAGCTCGATCTTCCGCAGCAGGCCTTTGAAGTTGGTATTGCCCTCCGGCTGGACGGCTTCCTGAAGCACGTTGAAATGCAGGATCAGCGCGTCGGCCTCGATCATCTCGACCGCCCGGCGGCACTCCTCCACGCTGTAGCCGTAGTTGAGCTGCACCGCGCCCAGATTGGCCAGCAGCGGGATGCGCGGGGCGACCTTGCGAACCTGGTAGGTATAGGCCAGCCGCTGATCGCGAATCGCCGAGCGCTGCGAGCCGACGCCCATGGCCAGGCCCAGCTCCTGGGCGGCCTCGGCCAGCGCCTGATTGATCCGCGCTACGTCGGATGCTCCGCCAGTCATCGAGCTGATCAGCAATGGGGCGCGCACCAGCTTGCCCAGAAAGATTGTGCTGGTGTCGATCTCGGCCAGATCTAGCTCGGGCACGGCCTCGTGCGGCATACGGTAGGCCGCGAAGCCGGTATACACACCTTTGGCGGCCACATCCTCGCCCATGACGATCCGGACATGGTCGAGCTTGCGGCTGCTGGTGGCGTCGTCGTCGCTCATAGTCTCCGATCCTTGCACTGGCGCTACATGCGCCGCGTATCGGTTGGATAATAGCGGGCTATACCGGGCATGTCAAATACATCCTCATCTTTTCCTTAGACAAGGTTCTTGCGAACTTTACACTTTTGGGTGGGGGTTTGGGGCGGCGAAGCCGCCCCAAACCCCCACCATTGGGGAGGTGCGGAGGGGCCCGGGTACCCTCTGGGTGCTCCCTCCGCACCTCCCCAACTGTAAAGCTGATCGCTGCCAGGCGAAACCTTGTCTTAGCGTTCGTGATTGAGGCGCTCGCCGGCGATCGGGTATAATAGGCGCTGATTTGCAAACGATCGATCAATTTGTTTGAGGAGCTACTTGTGAGTCAATCATCTCGATCTGGTAGAGGGGCGCCGCCCCGTCAGAATCCTTTGCCTGCCATCCTTTCGGCGCTGGCGGTGGTGGCAGTTTTCGTCGCGCTTGGCTTCATGCTTGCGTCGAACCGTCCAGGCAGCGGCCAGAGCGCGGCGGCGCCGACCGCGGCGGGGTTCGAACCAGCCCCGACCGCCGCAGGCGCCCCAAGCGCGCCAACCGCGGCAAGCGCGCCGGCCGCTGCGCCAGCTGGGCAGCACAAGAGCTACAGCGCACCGCCACCAATGACGATCGACCCGCAGAAGACCTATCGGGCGACATTCACCACGCCGCGCGGCGATTTTGTCGTCAAGCTGCGGCCCGACCTGGCGCCGCAGACGGTCAATAGCTTTGTGTTTCTCTCGCGCGAAGGCTTCTTCAACGGCGTGACATGGCATCGCGTGCTGCCGAACTTCATGGCTCAGGGCGGCGATCCAACCGGCACCGGAACCGGCGGACCCGGCTATAACGTGCCAGATGAGTTCACTGATAAAGTGAAGTTCGACAAGCCGGGGATCCTGGCGATGGCCAATACCGGCCAGCCCAACAGCGGCGGCTCGCAGTTCTTTGTGACCACCGCGCCGGCCGATTATCTCGACGGTAAGTATACTATCTTTGGCGAAGTCGAGCAGGGGCAGGATATCGTCAATAGCATTCCGCTGCGCGACCCTGAGCAGAACCCGACCAAGCCGGGCGAGCAGATAGTGAAGATTACAATCGACGAGAAGTAGCCGTCAGCCGAAGGGGAGATTGGGTGAGGGAGTGAAGGGGCCAAAGTGTCGCCCTCTCGACCCCTCGCCTCGTCGCCCCTCACCCTTTCCGGCGCAGAAACCCGCCCTTCTTTGGCTCCTCGACGGTTTGGCGCAACTTCGCCAGATCGCGATCGAGTGCTTGAGGCACGTCGGCCTCGCCGGGTTGGGGCGGCGGCGCGGAGAGCACTGCGGGGGCGCTCGATTCTACGAAGGTGATGCTGCCGTTTGTGCTGCGAGTCGGCATCGACATTGGTGGCAGTGGGTCTGCTGTGCCGTAGGGCAGCGGCCCGCTCTCGACACCCAGCGCGACCAGCCAATCCCATAGCTGCTGCTGCCGCGTCAGCGGGTCGTCGGGCAGTCGCAGCGGGCGGCCCCGCGCATCGATGATCACCCCAAGCGCGCTGCCGCGAATCTCGCCGGGGTTGGACAGCGCCTGTTTGCCGGCCGGGTTGCTGCCGATCCGCACGCCGTCGGTAGGTTGGACCATGAGTGTGCCGCTGCGCCCCGGCCGCAGTGCCAGGCGCCCGATCTGGCCATGCTGTACGACGATCCGGCGCGTTTCCCCGCCAACCTCTTTGATCTCAGCCTCGACCGCCGCCTCGCCTGGCCGGCCGCCGCCGAGCGCCACCACGCAGGTGGCCAGCGGTGCGTTGCGCAGCAGGTCGTGCTCGAACAGCGCCAATGCGGCATCTGGGTCGCTAAAGGCCAGTGCGCCACACGCAGGGATGAGGCCAAGCGTATCGAGGTGCAGCTCGACCAGCCGGACCGTGTCGTCGGCGCGCGGCTGAAGCGCGTCGAGCAACGACAGCGCCGCCAGGCCGGGATGCGGCGCGTTAGCCAGCACGCCGCCGCCGGCCAGCACATAATCGTAGGGCGCGCTCGGCCGCTCGTCTCGCAGCGCCGCAAACGCGATACTCAGGGCCTCACGAGCGATCGCCTGCTCGATCAGCACATCTTCGCGCGTGACAGGGAGGGTCTGCGGGCGCAACATCTTGTTCAGCAGCCAGTGCGTCAGATCGCGCTCGCCTATCGGAAAGGGCAGCCAGCGCGCGATCGCCGCCACACCGCGCTCGGCCAACACGCCGCCAAGGCCGTACCCGGTGCCGACGCCGCCGCGGATCGCCGGCGTGTAGCGCCCCTGGCTCGCCAGGTAGGCGGCGCTGCTTGCCGACCCAGCGTCCAACACCAGGGTGTCACGGCCGTCGCGCGCGGCGATAAAGCGGGTGATCAGGCCGGTCGCATCGCAGCTGGTGCTGAGCGGCGCCCGCGAGAGACGCCGCAGCGCCTGCGCGCCCGGAACGTTCGGGAGAAAGGTCTCATTGTAGAACTTGACGACCGCCTGGCGCGCCGGCTCGAGCCGCTCGACCTCGAGCGATGGGCGGACATTTTCGACCAGGCTCAGGTCGGCGCGACCCGAGAGCGCCTCGATCACTGCTTCGCGAGCCTGGCTGTTGCCCGCGAAGATCACGGTGCGCCTGGAGATATCCTGCCGCTGCTGGCCCATATCGTCGATGCGTGAGCTGAATGCCGTCAGGGCGACGATATGGGCCAGACGCACCAGCGATTCGGTCGCGCCATCCTCCAACCCGCCCGCGATGATCACCAAATCCGGCTGCAAGCTGAGCAGAGTCTGTACCTGGCGCTCGATCCACGAACTGTCGTTGCCGGCGGCTACGCCCGCCGCGTCGTCGAGCGTTACGGTTTGCAGGAGGTTGGTGTAGGTCGCCCGGCTGGCGCGCAGCGCGCTGCGGGCCGACACCTCGCTGGAGACGGCGGCGATCACCACGCCCATCGGCGCGCCCGCGCTCGTCACGCCGACCACGGTATCGACGCCGTCGCGCTCGGCTGTCTGCGGCATCAGCAGGCTGCCATCGCGCATCAGCTGGCGTCCGGTTGTCTCGCTAAGCTGCGTGGCGGCCTCCAGAATGCCGATCACCGCGTTCTCGTAGGGCGGCTCGGTGGTACTGGGGACGCTGGCCTGGCCGATCAGGCGCGCCTCGCCATCGACCGTGTCGACCAGCGTCACCCGCGTGGTGACGCTGCCGACCTCGGCGACCAGTCTGGCGCTCGGTTTCAGTGGCATAGTAGTTCTCTATAATGAATTGGGCTACGGTGGGGGTGCGGGGGCGGCGAAGCCGCCTCCGCACCCCCACCATGAGTCATCCCGAATTTTACACTAGGATCTTTTGGCATTGTGATGCAGCAGGTCTCATATCGTTGCCGACGCAGTTTTCCAATCTGCTGCTCGGAGGTGGTGGCTGCGAGGGCGTGGGAATGCGCTGCGGCGCATTCCCACGCCCTCGCAGCCACCGTGTTAAATACAGGATGACTCATGGAATGATTTAGTCAAGCGCAAGTTGTTTATAATGCCACTCCAAAGAATCGTAACAGGAAGCCGAGTCGCTCGGTCAACGCGCTCAGATAACTCTGGACGGCGCTGGCGAAGAAAAAGCCGAAGGCTATCATCAGCAGCCAGTGACCGGCTGTCGCGACCAGTGCGACGAGCCGCGAGCGCGGGCTTTCGGCCGGCACCGTGTAATAGAACGCGCCCAGTGTGATCACCGTCCCGATCGCCAACACCAACGCCCCGACGATCTGGAGCGGCTCGCCGGCGAGCGGGCGATTGGATGTATCCAGGATCTGAGGTGCCAGCGTGCCGACGATCGCGCCGCCCACCGCCAGCGCTGCACCCACGCCAAAAACCAATGCCAGCGGAATATTTGCCAGCCAGGAATATTCTTGACGCCGGGTAATGCGCGGCAGGAGCAATAAGCCAAGAAATAAAGGGGTACCGTAAAGAATTGCTCCATTCGATCCGCCGCTGATCAGCCCACTCGCAGCCGGGCGCAGCACCTGGTGATAGGCGACCACAAACGCCAGCCCCAGCGAGACACCGACAAACAGATATTGGGCGACACGAAACAGCGGGTTGTTTCCGGCGATCCGGCTTAAGACCATAATCGTCGCAACGATGGCGATGATGTCGATAACCTGTTGCGTCACCCGGATCTCCCTCTCCGCGCTGCGACGCTCGCACCGCCGACGATCGCGCCCAGCAGTAGCAGCGCGACGAAGACCAACAGACTCAGCCGCTGCTGGGCGCTCTCGCGCGCGATCAGCTCGGCCGGCATACCCGTCCCGCCGCGCAGATTCTGGTACGCCAGCGCGCCCTGCTTACCGGCCAGATGATAGATTCCAGGCTGGCTGAGGTAGGGCTGCACCACCGGCGTGGTTTCAGCCGGCAGCAGGAAGCCGAACGGCACCTGGCGCGCGGTTCTACGCACCTGCTCCATCCAACCCTGTACATCCTGCGCCTCGTCGGCCAGCACCATCACCATCGAAAAATCGTTGAGGCTTGTCAGTCGCGGCTTGTTGGGGTCGGCGCCGGTGGCCAATACGCTGATAGTCGCGTCGCTGCCCTGGAAATCCGACCTAAGCACGCCACGAAAATCCTGCGCAAACGAGCGCAGCGCCAGCTCGGCGCCAGGCTTGTAGCCCAGCAGAATATAATCCTCGCCGCCCTTACGATAGCCGGCCTTCTCCAGTTGATCGCGAAAGTCGAACAGCAGCAGCGTGCCCTGTGGGTCGGTGCTGACCAACACCAGCTTAACCTTACGCTGGATCAGGTGGCCGAGTACAGCATCTTCCAGCGGGCGCAACTCGCTGCTTCTCCGCGCGTCCCATTCGTAGCCGATCAGAACGACATCGTGCTCGGAAAGCTTTTCGATTTGCCCAAATAGATCGGCCGCGCCAGGCGCCGACGGCGGCGCAGCTAAACCGAACGATTCGGGCAGCGGCACGGTCAGCCCGATCAGCAAGGCGATCAGCAATGCTAGATATAGCACGCGCTCCATGCCGACCCGCCGCAACGCACTGGGCTGCGCGGGCGCTGGCACAGGTGCAGCGTCAGGGAAGGGCGTGGCCGCCAGTTGCTGCATCAGCGCCAGCGCTTCGACCTGAGCTGGGGTGCGCGACCGCGTGATCGGCGGCGAAAGCCTGGGCGCGGCCACAGCGGCGGGTGTGAGGGACTCCGCCTCATCCATTCCACCGAGCCGTGTGAGCCAATCCAGCGAACGGGCATCGGCCCGGCTGATCTCCTTAGGCTGTTCCGGCTCAGGTGGGCGCAGCCATGCTGGCAGCTCGGTGCCGCCGAAGAACTCACTCTCCG
>DATFXE010000448.1:0-4327 GCA_035258585.1 Roseiflexaceae bacterium
GAGCGCGCGTTGCAGCACGGCATCGAGGCTGCGCGCGCCGAGCAGCTCCTGGCTGAATTGGAGCAGCGCGTTGAGATGGGCGGTGCGGCGCTGAACCTGCTGCTCGAGTACCATGGCGGCCTGCTTGCGCTCGGTGATGTCACGGATGACGCTGGTGATCAGCAGCCTCTGCTCGGTCTGGAGCGGGCTGAGGCTGATCTCGACCGGAAACTCGCTGCCATCGCGGCGCCTGGCGACCAGGTCCATACCACTGCCCATCGGGCGTGTGCGGGGCTGCTGGACATAGGTGGCGCGGTGCTGGGTATGGCGGGCGCGTAGGGGCTCGGGGAGCAGCAGGTCGACAGTCTGGCCGAGCAGCTCGGCGCGCTGATAGCCAAACAAACGCTCGGCTTGGCCGTTGGCCATGACGATGCGGCCAGACTGATCGACGATCACGATCGCGTCGGGAGCGGATTCGAGCAGCGCCTGGAACATGGTACCGGCCAGGGCGGGCGGTGGCGAGGGCAACGGCGGTAGATCGTGGGTTGAGGGGTAGTGTGGGGCAGCGCGGCGCTGCTCATCGCTCATCGAATCGCTCCTTCTTGCGCAGGCCTAGCGCTGAAACGCGCACCGTCTACCGCATGTCCAAAGTGTAGGCATGGTACCACACTTTGTGCAGCAGTCGGGCCTGCCCCATAGGGCCGATCCATTCTAACGCCGGTCTAGCACTGCCGTCGGCTATGACAGGGCACGTCTTCCCATCACAATGCGGTGCAGTAGGCGCCAGTCATTCGGCTTGTGCAAACGACACATTAGAACGAATCGGCCCTAGCCTGCCCCAGGCCCGCCGAGACGGTCGGGCTTGGGGCGTGAGGGTGGCATGTGGCGCCAGAGTAGCCGCCAAGGAGGAACTCAATGATTGGCGGCCAGAACAGCGTCGTGGCGACGCCTATTCCTAGACGCTGACGCCGACCGAGTTCCGCGTGCTGCTGTGCCTGACGGAGCGCGCCGGCGCGATGCTCTCCTACGCGCAGCTGGTGCAGTGTACGCAGGGGTACGAGGTGAGTGAGCTGGAGGCCGGCGAGCTGATCAAGCCGCACATCCATTATCTGCGCCAGAAGCTGGAAGTGGACCCCAGCGCGCCGCGCTACATCCTCAACGTGCGCGGCAAGGGCTACCTGCTCTCGCCGGTCGGCGAGTAATGTGCTACCGCCCCACTGAAAGAAGAAACGACCTGCAGTTGTATCACCACTGCCGCACCGCAGTTACCACATCCACGCCAGAACCAACTGCGCGATGATGATCTTGGCGATAATCGCGACCGGGTAGACCGCGGTATAGCCGATGTCTGGGACATCGTTGCCGGTCTGCTCGGCCGCGAAGCTCAACAGCGCCGGCTGCGTCTGCAGCCCGGCCAACATCCCTAGCAGGACGCTCATCGGAATGTGCAGCAGCTGGTACCCGAGCCAAAACGTTGCCAGCGCCACGCTGCACGTGACCACGCTACCCACCAGTAGCAGCTCCAGCCCATTCCCCTGCGTAAACGTCGTCAGCAATGCCGAGCCGGCGCGCGTGCCGATGCCCGCCAGGAACAGAATCAGCCCAATCTGGCGCAGCGTCAGATTGGCGCTGTAGGGCAGGCGCCAGACCAGCGGGCCGGTGCGTTCGTAGGCTCCCAGGATCAGCGCCACCAGCAGCGGGCCGCCGGCGTAGCCGAGCGAGAGGTGCACGCCGCCCGGCAGTGGAATTGGCACCAGCCCAACCAGGAGTCCGAGCGCCAGCCCCAAACTGAGCGTCAGAATGTTGACCTCGCTAATGGCACGATAGGAATCGCCGAAGAAGGCGCTGACGGCATCCATATGTTGCGGATCCGTGACAACGCGAACGCGATCACCCAGCTCTAGCACCGTGTCGCCGTGCGGCAGCAGATCGCTATCACCTCGCCGGACGCGCGTCACCACCGCGCCAAAGCGCTCCATCAGCTGCAGATCGCGGAGCCGCTGACCAGCGACGTTTGGATTGGAGACGAAGATGCGCCGGTAGTCAAGCTGACGGCGATCGACATCCAGGCGCTCGCTGCTGACTTCGCCGAGCGCCTGGCTCACGCGCTCGATGTTCTCGGCCGTCCCCACGACGCCGACCAGATCGCCGAGCTCGAAGCAGGTATGCCCAGTAGCCAGCGCCAGCCGCTCTCTGCGCTGAATGCGCCCAAAGACCACAGCCCAGTGGTTGGTGCGTACGAGCTCTCCGAGTGGCTGCCGAACGACTGCGTCGCGAGTCACGCGAATGGTGCGCTGCTGGAGTCGATCGTTGAGTATCCCCTGAGCGCGCAGCTGTTCGGCCTCACGCATGTAGTCGATTCGCCAGAGCCGCCGCGCCACTACCATCGCCAGCATGGCGCCGACGACACCCATTGGATAGGTTGCTGAGTAGCCCACTACCGGCTCGCTGAGCAACTGGTCGCGCAGCACGGTCGGTGCAGAGCTGCGGATGTAGTCCAACACGCTGGCCAGCGCCGGGGTGTTGGTGAAACTGCCGGCGAATATTCCGGCGACCATCGCCGGGCGCAGTTGGAGCAGCCGCTGCAGTGCTACCAGCACCATTGCCCCAAACACAAGCGCACCCACGACCAGGAGATTGTCGCGCAGCCCCTGCCGCCGCAGCGCCCGAAAGAAGGCCGGCCCACTGCTGAGGCCGATGGTGTAGACGAACACGACTAGCCCGAGCAGGTAGATCGCATCGGGCAGCTTCAGCCGTGGATCGAGTGCGCCGACCAACAGGCCGGCGAAGAGCACAGCCGCGATGCCGAGGCTGCTGCCGCCGAGCTTGATCTGCCCGGCCGCGTACCCGAGCGCCGCGACCAGAAAGAGCACCAGCAGCGGGTTAGCCACCAGTATCTGCACCACCTCGCGCCTCCTGCCTCCACTTGAACATCCACCTGCTCGCACGACCGAAGACCGACGACCGAAGACGGCGATATTCGTCCTCCCTCCGATTAGTTCCTGCGCTATTCCTGAACGACCAGCGCCGTCACCATCCCGAACATGCCCTGCTCGCCCTCGGCGTGCGAGAGAATGTGGCAGTGGAACGCCCACGCGCCTGCCTCGCTGCACTCCACAATCACATCGTAGCGCTCGCCCGGCGCCACGTTCAGCGTGTCGCATTTCCACGGCTGCGCCAGGTTCCAGCCATCCTTGGCAAACACCAGCTGCGCCAGCCCGTGCAGGTGCATCGGGTGGATCAGCTGCCCTTCGTTCATGTAGCGCAGGCGCACTTTCTGCCCCAGCTTGGCCCTCAGCGCTTTGGTGGCCGGAAAGCTCTTGCCGTTGAAGGTGAAGCCGCCCAGCTGGTCATTCAAGATCATCGTGTATTCGACGTCGTAGGCGGGATCTTTGCTCTTATCCTTGGGCTCGATGATGAACGCGCCCAGTTGCCCGCGCCCGACCTGCTTGGTCGAGTTGTGGTGCGAGTGATACATATGTGAGCCGGGGTTCTTGGCCACGAACTCATACGTGAAGCTCTGGCCGGGCTTGATCGGCGCCTGGGTGATGAATGGCACGCCGTCCATCTTGTTGGGCAGCATCACGCCATGAAAGTGCACTGCGGTGCTCTCGGGGAGCTGGTTGGTCAGGATCACACGCACGCTGTCTCCCTCACTCACGCGCAGCTCGGGACCGGGCACCTGGCGGTTGTAGGCCCAGGCCTCGGCCTTCTTGCCGGCGTCGTATTCCCACTCGATCACACTGCTGGTGAGTTCGAAGACCTTGACGCCACTCTCGAGCTTGGGCTGGAGCGGCTGATTGCCCTGGCCCACGGTGGAGACGCCGGCGAGGAAGGCCTTGACGCCAGCTTGGTGCATGGCGTCCATCTGGTCGGCGGACATGGAGCTGGATGCCGGCTGGGGCATGGCGGTCATAGCCTGGTCAGCTGGGGCGGATGAGGGGCTTTGGGCAGTCGGTGCGGCGCTGCAGGCGGACAAGATAGGAGCGAGCAGGGGAACGCCGAGGCCGAGCGAGGCACCTTTAAGAAACAGCCGGCGCGCGAAGGGCTTGCCGATGGGGTTAGGAGTTGGCATAGGTCGCTCCTTTCAGGCCAGCAGCGTGCTGGCAGCGAGTAGGCACTAACTGGGGATATGATAGCGGGCGGGGCGAAGTGTGTGAGGAAAGGCACGACAATCTAGGGTTGTGATTGGACAACCAAACAGACACGACCCAGGCTAGCGATCTCTGAGCTCGGCTAAGGGTACTGAAACAGACCGCTGCTGGCGGTCTCACTCGCCAGCAGCGTAGTGGCTATTCCAGCCTGGCTTCGTGTGCCGACCGAGCTACGTCGTCGGCGCTGGCGTCGG
>DATFXE010000449.1:0-7804 GCA_035258585.1 Roseiflexaceae bacterium
CGCACCCCCACCTGGCGAGTTTGCCAGCAGTATCATTCATGACAGTAGTGTCGATCACTTTACCTGGAATGCCGTGACCGCGGTCAGCCCGCTCGAGTTGCCGTAGGCCACCAGCGAGTACGTCCCAGGAGCCAGCTTGGCGGTCGAGAGCGTCACAGCCACCTGCCCCTGGTCGTTGGCGAATGCACTCTGCGCGCCCTTCTCATACGAGCTGTCGTCGTTGCTCTTCTGCTTGGCGTACTCTGCGTCGATCAGGTAGCCACGCCGCACTCGCGTCTGGATGACCTTGCCATCGGGGGTGTTGTACCAGAACACCACACCCTCGTTCGAGGCGAACGCGTCGCTGGCAAACGTGATCTCACTGGCGTTCTGGCTGGCTGTCAGTGCCGCGTAGGCGTTCGGCGCGCCGGCGCTGGGGAGCTGATTGCTGATGCCCTTTCCGCCTTTGGCCTTGTCGGTCCACTTGAATGAGAGCCGCTGCACCGCCGGCGCGCTGCTGCTGCCCAGGGCCTGGAAGCGTACCACGGCCTTGACCGAGCCGCCGTCCCCGCCTACCACTCCAGTCTTGATCTCCAGCGCTTTATCGGTGATGTTGCTGACCCAGGCACTGTGCTGGCTGAATGTCGCACCGACGAAGCGCAGTGCCGACGGGTCGAACAGCACATTGATCGTCACATTGCCGGCTGCATTGTCGCCGTCGTTGATGGCCGTGATAGTGTAAGCGGTAAATCCGCCCGCATCGGCTTGCGTGCTCGGCTGGATGCCGACTTTGATTTTGGCCGGCGCTGTTTTGCTGGCCGCCAAGACGCCCTGGGTCCCAACCATGCCAGCCAGAGCTAACGCTACGATACCGGCAATCGTAAACCGCTTGAATGCTTGAGCTACCCCTAGCATATCCTTCCTCCTGCGGCGTGTTATCACGCTCGCGTTCTTTTCTGGCAGGCGCTCCAGCTATCAACTCGCCAGCTACGCCCGTGTGGGTAGTTTACGACGATGTGTACAAAGAAAATACACCCTTTCGAGTGTATTTAGGAGGTTTATAATCGGTATATTTGATATACGGTCAAATATTTAAGATTCCAAGATTATGGCAATGAAAGAGCGTATGCGCCCACATGCATACGCTCTTTCAAGTAATATTGATAATAGAGCTTACGCAGTTGCCGGTTTCAATCTGTTGTTCGTTTTTTCGCTCTGCAAGTGAAAAACGACAACAAATGCGAACATCCTCACGTGGAGCACTGCGTTAGCCAGGTACAAAATGTTAGGAATCGGTTATATTTTGGGTTATAAAGTGGTTAATGCGCAGTTGACGGAAGAAGCCCCAAAATACGTGCCTGTGCCACCGCCTGCACGCGATTCTTTACGCCAAGCTTGCCATAGATATGTTTGATGTGCATCTTGATGGTGCTGAGCGCAAGTATCAGCGATTGCGCGATCTCTTTGTTCGAGCGCCCATCGGCCATCAGCCGCAGCACATCGATCTCGCGCCGGCTGAGTGGCTCGACCTCGAGTGCGGCGTCGGGCAGCGCGAGCTGGCCTGGCACAGCATCTGGCCAGCTAGCGTCGTGGTGTGGCATTGGCGGATGGTGGCTGGCCGGAAGCGCCTGGGGGTCGGCCGCAGTGATCTGTTGAAACAACGCCGCCATCGGGCTAGCTTTGTCGACCAGCAGCCAGACGTGATCATTAGAATCGACATAGGTGGGTGCCGGCTTGGCCGGCGCTGGCGGCACGTCAGCGGATGACGCAGGGATCGGGACCAGCATGACGACCATTGCAACCTGGCTGGCGCCAGATTGGTTGGGTAGCGGCGTATCGGCCTGGCCCGGAGCCAGAGGCGCCGGGATGACTTTTGCGTTCATACAGCCTTCTTCCTGTATTTCTCACCAAGAGCGACGCGGCTCAGGGTAACGCCAACGCCGGATGTCGATGCAGAGCGTGAATGATCGTTGGGATTCGGATTGGCACGCCTGTCGCGCGCTCGCCAATCAGGTTTTCCGTTGCGCACGAGCCTGAAATCGGCTGGCGACGATGCATGACCGAAATAAAGCGCAGTTGTGGATACAACGTCGGGCCGACGACAAAAGTTGCGCTTATCGTATACGCAGAGTACGCCCGTTCATCAAGTAGCGTCAGTCGTACAGTCCTGGAACTCAGTCTGTCTTTCGATACTCGGATACTATCATCGCTGCGGCTAGGCGGCAAAGCGGCCATAGGCCACGAAGGCAGCCAGTGCCAACAGCACCGCGCAATCCAAAGCGCGATGGGCACGTGTGATCTCCGCTTCGAATAGACCATGTTTGTCGATTAGACGACAAATGTTGCCAATAGTATGTGCCTGTCTGTACCGCTTGTCAACCATCAGATCGACAGTTCCGTTGCTTAGACAACAGAGCGGGTCAACTGTCGCTTAGTGCTGCTCGCGCAGTGGCCGGCTGGCGAGGGCAGCGGGTGCAGAGCGTCCTTTCACGAGCATAATCCGCATAGGGACGCCTTGAAATGAGGACGGTCTCACCGCTGCACGAGCGCGCAGGCTGTCCACGACTGCGACGATTGCCCGTCATTATGCGCACAATGGCTGTTGACTAGACAGCATTCGTCGATTATAGTATGCTCAGTGACACTGCGATTGCTTGAGTGGCACACGACAGCTACTATCGTGCGCTGCCACAGGAGAATGCCATGGTAGCCACCACCAGAATCGACCCGCGCATCACCCGCACCCGCAAGCTCCTAGTCGATGCCTTTATGGGTCTGCTGGCTGAGAAGGACTTTGAGGCTATCACGGTGCAGGATATTGCCGCGCGCGCCACGGTCAATCGCGCCACGTTCTATGACCATTTTGTCGACAAGTATGCCATGCTCGACGAACTAACCCGTGAGGGCTTCACGCAGATGCTTCACCAGCGTACGGGCACACGCTCCGGCAGCGCCGAGGACCAGCTGCGACACCTGTTCCTGGCGGTGTGCGATTATTTGCGCTTGCTGCACAGCCACTGCGAGCACGGCGCGCTGTTTGATTCACTGGCCGAGGCACAGATAAAAGCTCAGCTGCGCGAGCAAGTGCGCGCGGCCATGCTCGATCGCAGCGCGCCACGCACACACAGCCATGCGCGCCTGGAGCTGCTGACCACAATCATCAGCTGGGGTATCTATGGAGCGGCGCTGGAGTGGAGCCAGCGGATGGGCGGGCTGGAGGCCGAGGCATTCGTCGAGGAGGCGCTGCCGCTGATAGCGGCCAGCATTGCTGCGTTTGAGGACCGCGCGCACGCTCGCTGATCCGCGCCAGCGCCCGCAGCGAGAGTGAGATGATGATCCGCAACTCTTGTTCCTAGAAAGCGCTTTTGCGTACGTGTTGGGTGGGGCAATCCTCAATCGAGCACGCAACCGCCGTCGAGATCGTGTGACGATGACATCTGAGGGATTAATATTCATGGAAACGCCAACAGTCTACGTGGCTATTGCGCCGGCGCTGGCGCAGGAGCTGGAGCTGGATGCTCAGCTGTCGCGCTTGGCAGGGATCGCGCGGGTCGAGCGCTGGGCTGAGCCGAGCAACCCCACCCCCGAGGCAGTGGCCGACGCGCTTGGGCGGGCCCAAGCGCTGATCACCGGCTGGGGCACACCGGCTCTGGCGCCGTTGGAGCGCTGGTCGCCACAAGAGTTCCCGGTGCGCCTGATCGCGCACACCGCCGGCACGATCAAACATCTCGTGCCGGTCGCGGCGATCGAGCGCGGGCTGTTGGTGACGCACGCCAACGACTCGCTGGCCGGGGCGGTGGCCGAGTTCACGCTCGGCGCGATTCTGATAGCGCGGCGCAACGCGTTTGTGGCAGCGGCGCGCTTTCGCGCGGGGCGCGATCGGCTGCCAGTGGCGGCGCAGCGCGAGGTGCGCGGCAGCACGATCGGCGTGATCGGCGCCAGCGCGATCGGCCGGCGTGTGATAAAGCTGCTGGCGCCACTCGACGCACGGCTGCTGCTCTACGATCCCTACTGCACGCCGGCGATCGCGGCTGAGTTCGGCGCGACCTTGGTCGGCCTGCACGAGCTGCTGCGCGGCAGCGACATCGTCACGCTGCATGCGCCGATCACAGCTGAGACGATCGGGATGCTCGGCGCGGCCGAGTTCGCCGCGATGAAGGACGGCGCGCTCTTCGTCAACACTGCCCGCGGCCGACTGATCGACCACGACGCGCTGCTGGCCGAGCTGCAGACTGGCCGGCTCTCGGCGCTGCTAGACGTGACCGACCCGAATGAGCCGCTGCCGCGCGACTCGCCGTTTTTCGAGCTGGAGAACTGTACTGTGCTGCCGCACATGGCCGGCATCAGCCTGGAGGCTCGCCTGCGCCAGGGCCAGATGATGATCGACGAGATACTGCGCTTCCTGGGCGGCGAGCCGCTGCGCTACCGGGTGGTGCGCGAACGCTGGGATACGATGGCGTAACATAGGGCGGCGCTCGAGCTGATGAAGGCGCGGTTTCTCGAGAACGTCTGATTACCGCCCTACCCACAACTGCCGCTGCCGAATTTCGCCGACGTGGTAGGCGCAGTGCGCTACCAGCGTCATTGCGGCCGCGATGCGTGGCTCGGGCCATGTATCATTCGCCTGCAAATCCGCCACCACCGCGCTGTAGGCAGCCTGCAACTCGTCGCGCAGCGCCCGCCACGCGGCTGCGTCCACGCTGCGGATCGACCAGCTGCCCTCCCAATCTGGTGTCGGCGTCTGCCCCTGCTCGTAGGCGTCGAACAGGCGTAGCAGGAACAGCACATGGCCGCAGTGCGAAGCGATCGTGCCTTGCTCAGGTGTGGGTGCAGCCGAGGCCACTTCGGCGCTGAGTGTAGCGATCGTGCCGATCAAGCCCGACTGGCCGCTATCCAGGAAGTAGGCCTCCGGCGTATCCGCGACCCCGAAGGTCTCGGCAAGCAAGATTCGCAGCCATTTCGTGAAATCCGCCGTCTGAATCATGGGGATGCTCCTCTGTATCACAGGGCTTATACTAACACTACAACGAGACTTTACTTCCGAATGGGGGTTCGGGGGCCTCTGGCCCCCGAAAAACCCTATTCGGTGGGGGTGCGAGGGGCGGCTTTGCCGCCCCTCGCACCCCCACTGAGGATGGAATCTGGAGGGCTTTGCCCTCCAGACCTCCCAACTCTCGTTGTAGTATTAATTCCTCTTGAATTTTCGACATACCCATCGGACGGACGACCGACGACGAAGGACCAATGCCACGGTCTTCCGTCTCCCGTCCTCCGTCGAGCCTGATGAATGCATACGTCAGTTTGGTATCAGGCGCTGGCTGCTCGCATGTGGCTTCACTTCGCTCGATAGGGCGCTTCGTCGTCGATATCGCCGACGAAGTCAGCCAGGTCTTTATGGCCAAGCAACTGACGGATCGCCATGTTTTCGCCGGTATGGTACCAATAGTGATAGATCACGCGCTGTAAGAGATTGCCAAAGCTGGTCGTCCATTCACCAGAAGGAGCGGTGTAGGTTCGCAGCAGGCTTTCGGTCGTGGCGCGACCGAGCCACTGGTCGGCGGCATGCGTGATCGACTGCCATGCGTGTTGCATCTCTTCGAGCGTTGGCGTGCTCGCGGGCGCGCCATACGCGAATTGCTCATTGAGCTCGGGCAGCGGAGTGTTTCCCTGCGCGAACGTCACAAAATAGCGCTGCTCCTGCCACGCGAGATGCCCTACGTTCCAGCTAATGCAGTTCAATGGCAAGCGGCGTACGCGCGCGTCGTCTTCCGACAGCCCTGCGAGCGCGCGTTGAAATTCGCTGCGGGTGAAACGCAGCTGCGCAACGAGCGGATGGTCGGTCACCCGTGATCTCCTTTCTGATCGTGGCTGCTCAAGCCCAGTATAGCTGGCGATCTATGACAACAGTCTGTCACACTTTGGCACGACTTGCGTAGTCGGCGTTTGCAGCGAGGTTTGGAGGGACGCAGTCTCGCCAAAAAGGGATAGGAGTTACGCGGTTGGGAGGTTTGGAGGGCTTTGCCCTCCAAAGAACCCCTTTCTTTTTCTACCCACCTGTGGCGGCTTTGCCGCCACAGGTGGGTAGAAAAAGAAAGTTCTCGGGGGCCTGCGGCCCCGCGCCCCCGCTAAAACGCCAACTGCGTAAGTCCTAAGGGATCTCGGGGGCGGTTGCACTGCCCCGAATCCCCACCGTGTAAGTCGTGACTTTGCGGGCTGCAACCGATACCAATTGCACCGATCAGATCTGCTGATTCGTACCGTGGGACTCGTATGGGGCCAGCAACGTCCGGATCTCGGCGGCGAATATGACGCGCCAGCTCTCCGGGGCGATCAGCTCGGCGCCCGGCCCCAGCCAGCGCAGTAAGGCGAAGACCACCTGGCGATCGGCTTCGCCGAAGGTCATAGTCACGTCGCCCTGCGCGTCCTGCTCGAAGCGGGCGTGCCCATAATACCAGTCGCGCTTGAGGCGCTCGGCCTGGGCTGGCGTCATGCGAATGCTCACCGGCGCCTCGGCGGCCCAGCGCGCCATCGCGTCGTCGAGCCAGCGGCGGCCCAATAGCCGTGCGATATCGAAGCCGTCCGAGAGATCGATCGTGCGCGCGTGGCGGGCGATCGCCAGGACCCGATCGGCCCGCCAGAGTCCTGGGGGCTCATCACGCTCCACACGCCGGGCCACCAGGTACCAGCGATCGCGATCCCACAGCAGCCCATGCGGCGCCAGCACGTGGCTGGCCGGCGTGCGGTGCGGCGCCTGATACTCCAGCGCCACCGCGTGGCGATCCAGCAGGCAGTGCAGAAACGTGGTGATGATCTGCGACTCGAGCCCGGCGTCCTGGTCATCCGGCGCGACCGGGTCGGTCAAGTCGGGATGGAAGCTATCGTGAGGTGTGGCCTCGAAGCCAATGCTCCGCTCTATCCCGGCCAGGGTGGCGCGCAAGTGTTCAGGTAGTGCCGCCAGCAGCTTGGCGCCCGCCGCCGCCAGGTCGACCGGGAATGGGCGCGCGCGCAGCCGGCGCAGCAGTGTCAGCCCGGTGAGCAGCGAGGTCGCCTCGCCAACCGAGAAGGTGATCGGCGGCAGAAAATACCCCTCGACCAGCCGAAAGCCGCCCTCACGACCCTGTTCGGCATACACCGGCACTCCGACCGCGCTGAGCGTCTCGATATCGCGGTAGATCGTACGAGTCGAAACTTCGAAGCGTCGCGCCAGCTCGGAGGCCGAGCGAGTCTGCCCCGAGCGTAGCAGCAACAATATCCCCAGCGCACGGTCGAAGCGGTTCATCTAAAACACATAGTCGATCCACCAGCTGAAGGCTTGTCCAGCCCCGATCGTCCGCTCGAGAAACGGCTCCCACGAAAACGTCCGCGAGTTACCCCAGATCGGAAAGTAGCTCGGGATGTAGCTGCATATCGCCACGACCATCCCAAGGAGCGGATGTTTCTGGAGCACCACCGCGTTCGACTGGGCTGCGTGGTCGAGCGGTTGGAAGTGCCCTTCTGTCCACGGCCAGCCCTTCCGAGCGATGAAGCCGCTCTGGGCCAATTCATAGCTTGCGTCGGCCGGAATATTGACCGGAATGTTCAATCGACATAACTCGTCGGTCTCGGGATACGGGAAGAAAGGATGCGGAAACCAGCGGATCGGGATCGGCAGGCGGCTGGTATTGCGGATGTGTGTGGCGGAGCGCACCGTGCGCTCAGACAGGGCGACGGTGCGTTCCAAATCGAGCGCAAAGCCTTGGAACGCCTGCGTGGTGTGCATGGCGATTGAGGTCGCATGCTGCTGGACCTCCCACCGGCAGAACTCGCGGACCTGGTTGGCCTGGAG
>DATFXE010000450.1:0-7193 GCA_035258585.1 Roseiflexaceae bacterium
TGCCATCGCCGACCTACGCGCCGCTTATTGCAGCGTTTGGCGTTACGCTCGGCGCATATGGCGCGGTGTACGTAGCCAGCTCCGGCGGCCTGTCGGCGATCGTCTCGGTGATCGGCCTGCTGATTATAGGCTATGGCATTAGGAAGTGGGTGCGCGCGGCTCATGCCGATGCGCCACATTAAAATGGAAAATTGAGAATTGAGAATTGAGAAGGTGACGATGCCTCATGTTCTCAATTCTCAATTCTTCATTCGCAATTCTCAATTTCTGTGAGGAGCAACGCATGAGCGAACATGCCGCCGCCACCCACGCGGCACCAGGCGCACACGCGGCCTACGACAGCGGGCATGGCACATCGCTGGGGGTCGATAGCCGCAAGATGGGTGTCTGGGCCTTTATCGGCTCGGAGACGCTGTTCTTCGCGGCGCTGATCGTCACATACCTGATCTACAAGCCGAGAAATGCCCAGCTGTTCCCCGATCAGCTGCCGCACGAGAAGCTGGGTATCCAGTTCACTGGCGTGCTAGCGGCGATCCTGCTGGCGAGCAGCGTGACAATGGTGCTGTCGCTGGCGGCCTCGCGGCGCGGCGACCGGCGCCAGTTCACGATCTGGCATCTGGCGACTGTGGGCCTGGGGCTGTGCTTCCTAAGCGGTCAGGCGTATGAATTTACGAACCTGGTGGTGAACGAGGGTGTGACGCTGGGCAGCAGCTTGCTCGGCACGACCTTCTTTGTTCTGACTGGCTTCCACGGCACGCACGTCGCGATCGGCGCGACCTGGCTGCTGTCGGTCTTTTTCAAGGTGCGGGCCTACCCCAGCTCGCCGGAGAATGTGATGGATATCGAGCTGGGTGGCCTATACTGGCACTTCGTCGACCTGGTGTGGGTGGCGATCTTCACGCTGATCTATCTGCTGCCCTGAAAGCCATTGCAGATTCGCCCAGAGGGCACCCGATTGTAGATTGCAGACTGTATAATACCAATCTACAATCTACAATCTGCAATCTGCAATTCCTGGAGTGTGTATGGCTACGACAGAGGTATCTCACGAGGGGTCGACTCGAATCTACTGGATAATCGGCGCCATTCTGGCGGTCATCACGATTGTGGAGGTGATCCTCGCTTACCCAGGCGTGATCTACTCACCCCAGAACCCCGATCGTACTGCGGTCTTCATCCTCGTGCCCATCCTGCTGGTGCTCTCGATAGCGAAGGGCTCGATGGTGGTGATGTTCTTTATGCACCTGAGGGGCGACCCGCGGGTCTATCAGCTGCTGTTCATCGCGCCGTTCACCCTGGCGACGTCGATGATCCTGGTGTTCCTGGCGCTGTTCTCGAACTATGTCGGAATCGGCGGGTAGCCAAGACAAGGAGACAAGGAGATTCTACATTGTCTCCTTGTCTCCTTGTCTGTTCTTCTGAGGTGAGAGCGGTGTACACCTGGAACTGGGAGCCGAGCATTCTGATTGGGCTGGCCGCGCAGGCTGGCGCGTACCTGGCCTGCGTTGGGCCGCTGCGGGGCCGCTTCCCCGGCTCGGCGCCGGTGTCGCGCGCGCGCGTGCAGACGTTCCTGCTCGGCTCGCTGGTCCTGTTCATCGCGCTGGTCTCGCCGCTGGATACGCTGGGCGACGGCTATCTGCTCTCGGCGCATATGCTGCAGCACATGCTGATCACCCTGGTCGCGCCGCCGCTACTGTTGATCGGTACGCCACCCTGGCTATTCCGCCCGCTGCTGCGGCTGCCGCTGGCCATGCCGATCGGCCGCGCGCTCACCAACCCGCTGGTCGCCTTCTTCTGCTATAACATCACATTCTCGCTCTGGCATGTGCCGCGCTACTACGAGGCGACGCTGCAGAGCCTGCCGATCCATATTCTCGAGCATGTGATGTTTTTCTTGACGGCGGCGCTCACATGGTGGCCGATCTTCAGCCCGTTGAATGAGCTGCCGCGCCTGCCCGACCCGCTGCAATGCCTGTACCTGTTCTTCGAGTCGCTCCCGCCCACAATCCTGGGCGCCCTGATCACCTTCTCCAGCACGATCTTGTACCCAACCTATGCGCGCGCGCCGCGCCTGTGGGGGCTCTCGCCCGAGATCGACCAACAGGCGGCCGGGCTGATCATGTGGATCCCCGGCGCGCTGATATTCCTGGCGGTGCTGACGGTGGTCTGGTTCCGCTGGCTCGGCCGCGACGACTATGAGCAAAGCCAGGACGTGCGGCCGGTGCTGCGCTAGAACGAAGAACCGAGAACCGAGAACCAAACGTGAGTGTCCGGTTCTCGGTTCTCGATTCTTTATAGTAGCCCCTTCAGCTCCTCGGCGCTCTTCTTGGTCATCCCCGGCACGGATGCCAGTTCCTCGACTGTGGCGGCGCGGATGCCGTCGAGCGAGCCGAAAGCCTTCAGCAGCGCGCGCCGGCGCTTGGGGCCGATCCCGGGGATCTCCTCCAGCGTGGATGTGAGCGCCGATTTGGTGCGCAGGCTGCGGTGGTATTGCTTGGCGAAACGGTCGGTCTCCTCGTCGATCGTCTGGATCAGCCGCAGCGCGGCGCTGTCGCGCTTGAGCACGATCAGCTCCGACGCGCCGGGCTGCAGCAGGTCGAAGCGATCGCGGTTGACGCCTTTGACGACCCCGGCGGTCGGGATGTGGTCGAAGCCCAGATCGCGCAGCACCTCCAGCGCGCCGTTGAGCTGGCCAACCCCGCCGTCGATCAGGATCAGGTCGGGCATCTCCGACCAGGTCTCGTCTTGCTTCTCGATCTTGGATTTTGGGTTCTGGATTTCGTCGAGCACCTCGCTACCCTCGTGGGCCGCGATCTCGTCGTATGGGTCAGGTTCGCCGTTCCCCTCCGGGTTGAGCTGCGGATCCTGCACGCCTGGGCCGACTTCTTCGCCGGCGGCCTCGGCCGCGCGCTTGAAGCGGCGGCGCAGCACCTCCTGGATCGAGGCCACGTCGTTGGCGCCCGCGACGGTCTTGATCTTGAATTTGCGGTAGCGGCTCTTCTTAGGCTCGCCTTGCTCGAACACCACCATCGCGCCGACCGAGTTGGTGCCCTGGGTGTTCGAGATATCGTAGCACTCGATGCGGGCGGGTAGGCCCGGCAGGCCCAGCAGATCGCGCAGCTCGCTCAAGCCGGCCACCGCGCGCTGCTCGCTGTTGAGCCACTGGAGCCGGATCTCCTCCAGCTTCTGGCGTGCGTTCTGGGCCGCCAGCTCGATCAGCTTGCGCTTTTCGCCGCGCCGTGGCACCTGGATCTCGACTCTATGACCGCCCTTCTGGCCCAGCCACTGCTCGATGATCATGGGCTCCTCGACGTGATCGGCCAGCAGGATATTGGGTGGCACCTGAGCGGCGCTGTCGTAGAACTGCGTCAGGAACGAGGTCAGCATGTGCTGATCGTCCTCGTCCTCGGTGTTCTGCAGCGCGAATGGCTCGGAGCCGATCAGCTTGCCGCCGCGGATGTAGAAGACTTGCACCACCGCCGAACCGTTCTCGCGGGCGAATGCGATCACGTCCTGATCGGTGCCGACGGTGCGCAGCACCTGCTGGCGCTCGCTGATCTTCTCGATGTCGCGGATCTGGTCGCGCAGGTAGGCTGCGCGCTCGAACTCCATCTGCTCGGCGGCGTGCTCCATGTTCCTCCGCAGGTCGCGCACAACCTGATCGGTCTTCCCCTCCAGGAAGCGGCAGACCGCCTCGATCGTCGCGCGATACTCCTCACGCGACACCAGCCCCGGCACGCACGGCCCCAGGCAACGGTGGATATCGTAATACATGCACGGCTTGCCGAGCCGGCGATGGCGGTTGAACTTCTCGTCCTTGCAGTCGAATGGCGGCCGGAACGAGAACAGGCGGTTGAGATCTTTGAGGATCCGCCGCACTGTGCCGGCGCTGGAGTATGGCCCAAAGTAACGCGCGCCGTCGTCGATCGTCTTGCGGGTGGTAAAGATGCGCGGCCATGCATCCTGAAGCGTGACCTTGATATACGGGTAGCTCTTGTCGTCCTTGAGCAGAATATTGTATTTTGGCCGGTGCTGCTTGATCAGGTTCATCTCCAGCAGCAGCGCCTCCAGCTCCGACGAGGTCAGGATGATCTCGAAATCGGCGATCTGGGCGACCATGCGGCGGGTCTTCGAGCTGAGGCCGCGCGGCGCGCCGAAGTACGAGCGCATGCGATCGCGCAGCACTTTGCTCTTGCCCACGTACAAGATCTTGCCGAACGCATCCTTCCAGATATAGACGCCTGGCGCGTGTGGCACATTCTTCAGCCGCTCCTCGAACATATCGGGATTGGCGATCGCGGTGTTGGTCAGATCTGGCATAGTATCTAGTGCGCTTTCGGCGCGGGGTTAGAGGTTGGGAGTTGGGGATGGTGTCTCTGATGCCCAACAATCTTGCCTCAAAACCACAAACTTAACGTGATTTGCACTAGCGATGAGTAGAACGCCTGTAGTATACTCCATGCGGAGTACGGCGGCAATTGGCCGGATTGTGCAGAGTTGCGGTCCCTCATCCTCGCCCTGCTTCCCCTCGGCGGTCACATGCGTCTGCTATAAGGTGTATAGCCAGCGCGCCAGCTACGATCCGCAGCTCGGCTACCCGCGGAGCATCGCCCAGCCTGGAATCTGCGCCTGAACTGGACCTATCTCGGCCATTGGAAGCGCCTGTGGCTCACCGGCAAGCTGCCGGACTGCTCGAATCTGGCGCGCCTCGCACAAGGGTACATGACGATAACCGTTATGGCGCTGGATCCGCTGCGGTAGCGCACGCGCCGTAAGAATCCCCCTTGACGTATGTTCAACCTTGCGGTATACTCGGGATACTTCACTGTATCCAGACTTGCGTCCCTACTCCTGCCATTGCGGTGCAAGAAATCGATCGGCAGGCGGCCTTTCGCCTGGCAAAAAAGCAATGATCCTGTTTTCGACACGGTAGTCGGGCAGAAATGGCGCTCGATTGAGCGCCGGAACAGCGTCGGTTTCATTCGAGCTTCTCACCTCTCAAGCACATTTTGTGTACGCCTATAACCAGCGAGGCTTGTTTGGCGTTGCATGCTTTTCAGCGCGAGGCGATCTATAGCGAGCTGAGCGATATCGTGGGCGCGGCCCATGTTTCGATCCGTCCGGCCGATCGATTGATCTACGCCGCCGACTGGTCGTGGATGTCGCAGGTCTGGCTCGATCGTGGCCAGCAGCCGCCGACGCCCGACTTTGTGGTTCACCCCGGCTCGGCCGCCGAGATCGCGCGCGTGCTGCAGGTGGCGGCGCGGCATGGCTTGCCGGTAGTGCCATGGGGCGGCGGATCCGGCTCGCAGGGCGGCGCGGCCGCGATCTACGGCGGGATCGTGCTCGACACCAAGCGGCTCGACCGCATTCTCGAGATCAACGAGCAATCGCAGACGGTGCGGGCACAGACGGGCGTGATCGGCACGACGCTGGAGTGGGCGCTGAACGAGCGCAATTTGACGCTGCCGCACTACCCCTCTTCGGCCAACTGCGCGACGCTGGGCGGCTACCTGGCGGCGCGCGGCTCGGGCGTGATCTCGACCAAGTATGGCAAGGCCGAGGATCTGGTGTTGGAGGTCGAAGTGGTGCTGCCGAGCGGCGCGATCATTCGCACGCTGCCGGTGCCCAACCATGCCAGCGGCCCCGGCCTGCTCCAGCTGTTTGTCGGCTCGGAGGGCACGCTCGGCGTGATCACCGAGGCGACCATGCGGATCGAGCGCCTGCCAGAGACGCGGCTGTTCCGGGCAGTGCTGTTCAATGATCTGCGCGCGGCGCTCGAAAGCGGCCGGCGGATCATGCTCGATCGGCTCCAGCCGTCAGTGCTGCGCCTGTACGACGAAGCTTCGACCACATCGCTGCTCAAGCGTGTGCTGGGCCTGGATGCCCAGGGCGCCTGCTTCATCATCGGCTTCGACGGCTGGGCTGAGATCGCGGCGGCGCAAGAGGCGCGCGCGCTGAAGATCTGCGCCGAGCTGGGCGGGCAAGATCTGGGCCGCGCGCCGGGCGAGCATTGGTGGGAACATCGCTACGATTTCTACTACCCGCCGCTGGCGATCACGCTGCCCAAAATGTACGGCACGATCGAGACCGTCTGTACATTCGACAAGATCGAGCGCCTGTACTACGCCAAGAAGCGCACGATCGAGGAGGGTTTCGCTGCTTGGAAGGCGCGCTATATCGCGCACTTCTCGCACTGGTTTCCATGGGGCGTGATGGTCTACGATCGCTTCGTGATCGACGAGCCGCCACAGGATGCGGCCGAGGCGCTCAGGCTGCACAACCAGATCTGGACCGCCGCGGCGCGCACATCGCTGGAGTACGGCGCAGTGCTGAACGAGCATCACGGCATCGGCTGGAAGCTCGGTCGGCTCATGCCTGAGCTGCATGGCCCGGCCTGGCCGACGCTCGAAGCGATCAAGGCGGCGATCGACCCGCAGAATATTATGAACCCGGGGAAGCTCGGCTTTCGTGCCCGGTAATTGCAGATTCGCCGGGTACCCTCTGGGTGTGGGCACCCGATTGTAGATTGCAGATTAGGATGAGCAATCTACAATCTGCAATCCTTCGACTGCGCTCAGGACAGGTCTGCTATCTGCAATCGCTATGAATGTCCTTGACACAACAGAGGGCTGCCGCTACTGCCTGATGTGCCGGCACGTTTGCCCGGTCACGCGTGTGACATACAACGAGGCGACTTCGCCGCACGGCTGGGCGTTGGAGATCGCATCGGTCCGGCGCGGCCTGCTGGAGTGGAATGCTGAGACAACCGATCGACTGTACCAGTGCGCCGATTGCGGGCTGTGCCGGAGCTTCTGCGTGACCGACCAGCCGCTGCCCGATGCGATCGTGGCGGCGCGGGCCGAGGTGGCGGCAGCCGGCCGCGCTCCTCTGGCGGTCGCCGAGCTTGACGCCGCGCTGCGGCGCTGGGGCAACGCTTACGGTGTGGCCTCGCCATCGCCCGAGGCGACGGAATGGGCTGACACGGCGCTGTTGGTCGGGTCGGCGGCGTTCCATCGTGAGTGGGAAAACGTGCAGGCGGCGCGCCACCTGCTGGAGCGGGCTGGTCTGGCGCACGCTCTGGCGGCGGTTGGGCGATCGAGCGGCTACCTGGCCTACACGCTGGGCCTCCAGGCGACCGCGCGGCAGCTGGCAAAGGCGACGGTCGAAGAGCTCGATCATCTCGGATGCCG
>DATFXE010000451.1:0-5969 GCA_035258585.1 Roseiflexaceae bacterium
CTCCCGAGAGACGAACTGCTCGGGCACGTGGCCCAGCAGTTCGGCAAGCGACGTCGAGGCATAGCGGTCGGTCGCCTCCAGGATGATGCGCGAGGAGCCGGCGACGCTATGCAGCTGGAACAGCGCCAGGCTGCCCGCGCCGGCGAACTCCAGGACCAGCTTGTGGGCCGAGGCGTGGATCTGCTTGATCGCTTCCTGAAGCGTAGGATCGACCATGCGTGGATTCCTCTTCTTGATTGACGCATCGATAAGAGTGTGCCGCATCAGAGGGTGGTTGTCAAATATGCAGGATTCTCATGTGTACTTCGCGCAGCTAGCTGGTTTGCGCGTGGTTGAGACGCAGATTACCAGTTTGTGTGCTATTATAGTACCCGCAAAGCCTCAGCAAACCGTGTTCTGGGCGTCCGTCGTTCGTGGCCGACTGTGTAGCAAAGGAGCGCACTCCAATGCCAGAATTGAAAAAAGTCGCCATGTTCACCAACGAGTACCCGCCAAATGTGTATGGCGGCGCTGGCGTCCATGTCGAGTACCTCAGCCGCGAGCTGGCCCGGCTTGTGCCGATCGAGGTGCGCTGCTTCGGCAACCAGGACATCGAGCAGCCCAACCTGCGCGTCAAGGGCTACGGCGCCTGGCCCGAGGCCAAACAGAACACCGACCCGCGCTTCGGCGGCGCGCTGGATGCGTTCTATCGCAGCCTGGGCATGGCCAAAGATACGCTCGACGCCGACGTGGTCCACTGCCATACCTGGTACACCGACATGGCCGGCTTTCTTGCCAAGAAGCTCTGGGGCGTTCCTTCCGTGCTGACCATCCACTCGCTCGAGCCGCTGCGCCCCTGGAAGGTGGAGCAGCTCGGCAACGGCTACCACCTCAGCAGCTGGATGGAGCGCACCGGCATCGAGGATGCCGACGCGGTGATCGCCGTCTCGCAAGAGACGCGCAACGACGTGCTACGCTTCTTCAGAATCGCGCCCGAGAAGGTGCATGTCATCCACAACGGGATCGATCTACAGCAGTATCGCAACAACCCGGCCACCGATGCGCTGGTCAAGCGCGGCGTCGATCCATCCAAGCCGTTCGTGCTGTTCGTGGGCCGGATCACGCGCCAGAAAGGCATCATCCACCTGGTCAACGCCATCCCCGAGATCGACCCGTCGCTCCAGGTCGTGCTGTGCGCCGGCGCGCCCGACACCAAGGAGATCGGCCAGGAGATGACCGAGCGCGTCGCCGAGGTCAGCGCCGATCGACCCGGCGTGATCTGGATCCAGGAGATGTTGCCGCGCGAGGATGTGATCCAGTTCTACTCGCACGCGGCGGTGTTCTGCTGCCCATCGGTCTACGAGCCGTTCGGGATCATTAATCTGGAGGCGATGGCCTGCGAGACGGCCGTGGTCGCCTCCGCGATCGGCGGCATCCCCGAGGTGGTCGTCGCCGGCGAAACCGGCTTGTTGGTCGATCTGAAGCTCAAAGAGGGCACTTTCGACCCGGTCGATCCAGCCCGGTTCTCGCACGATCTGGCCTCGGCGATCAACGAGGTCGGGCGCGATCCTGCGCTGCGCGAGCAGTTTGGCAAAAACGGCCGCCGGCGCGTCGAAGATCACTTTAGCTGGACCGCAATCGCTCACCGAACCCTAGATTTGTACCGTTCGCTGATCAGTAAGCAGTAGGCAGTCACCCAGAGGGTACCCGGTCGGCAGTAAACCGTCGGTATGAAACAGTGTTTATTATGATATCACGGTAAACTGCCTGCTGCCTGCTGCCTGCTGCCGACTGCCTACTGCCAAGGGAGGAAAGAGTGCGTGCCGAAGCAGGTAGAAGCCGTGTGATCATCGAGGGGGTCGCGCCGGAGATCGACGGCGGCCGCTTCCCGATCAAACGCATCGTGGGTGAGCAGGTGGCGGTCGAGGCCGATATCTTCACCGACGGCCATGACGCGATCTCGAGCGTGCTGCTGTATCGCAAGGACGACGAGCCGAGCTGGTCGGAGGCGCCGATGACTGCGTTGGTCAACGACCGCTGGCGCGGCGCGTTCGCGGTGACGCAGCTGGGCCGCTATCGCTACACGCTCCAGGCCTGGGTCGATCGCTTCAAGACCTGGACACGCGATCTGGCCAAACGTGTCGAGGCCGGGCAAGATGTCGCGGTCGATCTACTGATTGGCGCCGAGCAGATCGAGGCAGCGCAGGCCTATGCCGGCGAAGCCGACGCCGCGCGCCTGGCGGGCTACGCCGAGACGCTGCGGGCCACCAGCAACCCTTCGACGGGCTCAGGGCAGGTCGAGGCCGCGCGGCAGGCGCTCTCGGCCGAACTGGCGGGCCTCATGGACCGCTACGCCGAGCGGCTGTTTGTCGCCGCTTACCCCAAAGAGCTTGAAGTAACCGTCGACCGCGAGCAGGCGCGCTTCGGGGCCTGGTACGAGCTATTCCCGCGCTCGTGCGCGCCCGAGCCGGGCCAGCACGGCACCTTCAAGGATGTCGAGCAACGGCTGGCCTATGTTGCATCCATGGGCTTCGACATTCTGTACCTGCCGCCGATCCACCCGATCGGCCGCGCGTTCCGTAAGGGCCGCAACAACACCACCACCGCCGGCCCCGACGACCCCGGCAGTCCCTGGGCGATCGGCGCCGAGGAGGGCGGGCATAAAGCCATCCACCCGCAGCTCGGCACGTTGGAGGATTTCCAACACCTGGCGCGGCGTGCGGCCGAGTATGGGATCGAGCTGGCGATGGATATCGCCTTCCAGTGTGCGCCCGACCACCCGTATGTCAAAGAGCACCCCGACTGGTTCCGCGCCCGGCCGGATGGGACGATTCAGTATGCCGAGAACCCACCCAAGAAATACCAGGATATCTACCCGTTCGACTTCGAGACCGAGGACTGGCAGGCGCTCTGGCAGGAGCTAAAGAGCGTGGTCCAATACTGGATCGACCAGGGCGTGCGAGTCTTTCGAGTCGATAACCCGCACACCAAGCCCTTCCCGTTCTGGGAATGGCTGATCGGCGAGATCAAGCGCGATCATCCCGAGACAATCTTTCTCTCTGAGGCCTTCACACGGCCAAAAGTCATGTACCGGCTGGCCAAGCTTGGCTTCACTCAATCGTACAACTATTTCCCCTGGCGCAACACCAAGCAGGAGCTGACCGATTACCTGACCGAGTTGACGCAGACGCAGGTGCGTGAGTTCTTCGGCGCGAACCTGTGGCCCAACACGCCCGATATCCTGCCGGAATACCTCCAGTACAGCGGGCGGGCCGGATTTATGGCCCGGCTGATCCTGGCGGCCACGCTTGGCCCAAGCTACGGTATCTATGGCCCGGCCTTCGAGCTGTGCGACGATCGGCCACTGGCGCCAGGCAAAGAAGAGTACGCCGACTCGGAGAAGTTCGAGATCAAGCATTGGAATCTCGATCGGCCCGATAGCCTCTGGAAGCTGATCGCCCGCGTGAACCAGATCCGCCGCGAGAATCCAGCCTTCCATGCCAACCGACATCTGCGCTTCCACAAGATCGACAACGATCAGATCATCGTGTTCAGCAAAAGCACCGACGATCTTTCCAACCAGGTGCTGGTCGCGGTCAACCTCGATCCACACCACACTCAGGCCGGCATCATCGAGCTGCCGCTTGACCAACTGCGGATCGATCACCATCAGCCGTTCCAGGTCCACGACTTGCTGACCGACAGCCGCTTCCTGTGGCATGGCGAGCGCAATTATGTCGAGCTAAATCCACAGATCGTGCCGGCCACCATTTTCGTCATCCGCCGAAAAGTGCGGACGGAGCAGGATTTCGATTACTATATGTGACAGGGTTTCAACCAATATAGCGGATTGGGTACAGATGAAACAGTTTCGACACATCGGCTAAGACAAGCTTCGGCGCAGCTTTACGATATCTATATTGTGCATCACCGTTTTTCATCGTAAAGCAATGCATGGCATCGATGAAACCTTGTCTAACGAAGAAAGCATCGAAGGGGTCAGCATGACAATGCATTTCAATGCAGATCTTTGTCATGTTGAGCGAAGCGAATCACTTCAACAGTTTTCTGCCCTGTCAAAGAGACGCTATGACCGATTCCCTGGTCACCATCACAATAACCGATAGCTGGAACGAGCTGCTCCAGTCACCCGGCCGCGCGGCCCTGGAAGCCGCCCTGCCAGCCTATATCCAGCCGCGCCGCTGGTTCGGCGGGAAAGCGCGCGGCATCGCGTCAGCCCGCATCGTCGATACGATACCGATCAGCTATGCGGGCGCGCAGGCATCGATCGCCATGGTCCGTGTGAGCTATCAGGAAGGCGAGCCAGATATTTATGTGCTGCCGCTGACGTTTGCGCCCGGCGATCGCGCCGGGCAGCTCGTGCACGAGTTGCCGCACGCGGTCGTGGCGCGGGTGGCCGGCCCAGGCGCCATAAGCGGCGTGCTCTACGATGCCTTGCTGGATCGCGGCTTGTGTGCGGCGCTGTTGGAGCTGATCGCCGATAGTGCGCAGCTGGCGGGGCAGATCGGCGCGATTCAAGCCAGCGCTACCAGCGCGTTCGGACGATTGCGCGGCGCCGATCCCGCGCGGCTGGAGCCGAAGATCGTCACGGCCGAGCAGAGCAACTCGTCGATCATCTATGGCGACCGCTTGATCATGAAGCTGTTCCGCCGCCTGGAGCCGGGCCTGAACCCGGATCTGGAGATCGGCCGCTTCCTGACCGAGCGCAGCACCTTCAGGCACGTCCCGCCTGCCGCTGGCGCGCTGGAGTACCGGCGGCCAGCCGGCGAGCCAGGCAGCCTGGCGATCTTGCAAGGCTTCGTGCCGAACCAGGGCGATGCCTGGGGCTTTACCTTGCGGACGATCGCCGCTTCGTTCGATGCGGTAGCTGCCGACTCGTCGAAGCGCGTGCCCGGCAGCGCGTCCACACCCGTCGGCTCACCGCTGGCGCGCGCCGCGCAGGCGCTTCCATCCGACCTGCGCCCCTTCATTGGCGATTACCTTGCCTCAGCCGAGCTGCTCGGCCAACGTACCGCCGAGATGCATCTTGCGCTCTCGGGCGACGACGCCGACCCTGCGTTCGCGCCGGAGCCGTTCGGCGAGCGGTACCGCCGTTCGGTCATCTATTCGATGCGCGAGCGCGCCACTCGCTCGTTCCAGATGCTGCGCGCCAAGCTGGCCGACCTATCCGAGCCGCTGCGCGCGAGCGCCCTACGCATTTTGGAGGCCGAGCAGCAGATCCTCAGCCGTATACAGTTGCCGTTCGAGCAAGCGATCGATGCCATGCGCACACGCATCCACGGCGACTACCACCTTGGGCAGGTGCTCTACACCGGCGCGGATTTTATGATCATCGACTTCGAGGGCGAGCCTGCACGCCCCTTGAGCGAGCGCCGGATCAAGAGCAGCCCGCTCCAGGATGTCGCCGGCATGCTACGGTCGTTCCACTACGCGCCCTACGCCGTCCTGATGAACGCGGCAGCCGCGCGTCCGAACCGGCCGGCGCCGGAATGGGACGTGGCGAATCTTGAGCCGTGGGCGCGCGTCTGGCACTACTGGGTCAGCGCTGCGTTCCTGAAAAGCTATCTGGCAGCCGCCGGCCAGGCGTCATTTCTGCCTGCCTCGCGCATCGAGCTGGAGCAATTGCTGGACGCCTTCCTGCTCGACAAGGCGCTCTACGAGCTGAATTATGAGCTGAACAACCGCCCGGATTGGCTGCCGATCCCGATCGAGGGTATTCTGCAATTGATTGCTGCATAGAAATCTCAACTGTGAATGACCGCATCTGAGCACCGCGTAAGTCCTGTCGTATAACCCGATGACGCACTACGCACGACATTGTACGTCCAGCGTTCTAACGTTCCAACCTTCTTACTTTCTAACGTAATCTATGAATATCCTCTATGTCGCCGCCGAGGTTGCCCCGCTGATCAAAACGGGTGGATTGGCTGATGTGGCTGGCGCGCTGCCGGCCGCGCTGCGCCGGCTCG
>DATFXE010000452.1:0-5151 GCA_035258585.1 Roseiflexaceae bacterium
AGGTCGCCTGGTCGAAAGGCTGGAGCGGCAGCTGCTTCAGCAGCATGCGACTATCACTGCGCTCCCTGAGCTGCTCGAACAGCGCGTCGGTTCCCTCGGCGGCGAGTCCATTGCTCGAGCCTGCGGCCGGGTCATCGCCACGCGGGCGGCCGGCGAAGGCCACTACAATATTGTTGATCTGAAAGATCAGGTCGAGCACGCGATTGAAGCTAACCTGGCCCTGCATCTTCTCGACCGTGTCGAAGCGCAGGACCACCCGCGTCTCGGCCGAGGCGCGATTGAAGCACTCGACAAATTTTCGATTGACATCCAGTGTCTGAGCGGCCAGGCGCACCGGGTCGATCCCGCCCTCCTCGGCCATCTGGCGCAGATAGATCGACTCAAGATACGGCGCGAACAGTGCGGTCGGGAACTGCCGGGCGATCGTGCGGCCGATGATCTGCGGGATCTCATAGGTGGGCAAATCGAAGTCGATAATCTCCAACACCCGCGCGTGGGGGATAGCGCGGCCGATCACGCTCAGCTCCTGTAAGAGGCGGGTTTTGCCGATTCCTCCGGGGCCGGAGATAACGAAAATAGCTCGCTCACCACCATCGCTGATCGCATTGCTAAGCAGGGCTAGCTCTTCGGTACGGCCGAGGAATTCAATCATCGTTCCCAACCCCCAAACGCGTCGAAATCAGCGATCTGATTACGAAGCATACAACAGTGGCAGAAATGATGGCGGCAGCCTCGATAGTAGGCCGCAGCCATTCAGGCAGCGTTTAGCTTTTTCGGTATCGGTCTGGAGGGCCGGCGATCGTCTTCGTTCGCCAGGGCCCCATTATACCAAGTCGTATGGGCTTCGACAATTGCAGTCTCATGGCGGAGCATTAGCATCATTCGTGCGGAACATTTCAAAATTGTAAGGTTGCAGGCGGCAGTCGGCAGGCGGCAGTCGGCAGGAGGCAGTAGAGTTATAGCTGCTTACTGCCTACTGCTTACTGTCGACTGGTCGGCGTTCCAAAATGTCGCGCAGGTTGCCAGGCGTGCGGGGGCGGCGATACTCTCACGACACCCGCCGGCTAGAATGGCTCTGTCATCACTGGTCAGACGGAGGAAGGTTATGGGCGGCGAACCGGTGGAACAGCAAGATGGGTCGTTCATCGTCCGTATCTGGTGGGAGCATGGGGGCGGCGATAGGGAGGTGGCCAGCCACTGGCGCGGGTGGATTCAGCATGTTCGCAACGGTAGTCACCTCTACTTCGCCAGCCTGCGCGACCTGACCGATTTTATCGAGCGGGAGACCGGAATCGCGCGGGTGAGTGATGACAAGGCGCAGGGGTTGATGTAACGTTCAAACGTTCGAACATTCGAACGTTTGAACGTTGCTTGGGCGACGAAAGGCGGAAACCCATGAGCGGCAGAGGCTTCCTGGGGACCAATGCTTCGGTGCTGGCGGATATCTCGCTGCTGCTGGGCGTTATGGTCGCGCTGGCCTTGACGGCCGGGATGCTGCTGGCCGTAGCGAGGCGCTACGCCGCGCATCGCTGGGTGCAGACCACGGCCGTGGCGATAAATGTCGTCCAGGTGCTAGCGATCATGTTGGCCTCGTTCCTGAAGTCGGCCGCGCCGGGTATCCCGCAGAAGCTGAACGAAACCTACTACCAGGCGGCGGTCGTTCACGCGCTGTTTGGCTTCGTGACGCTGATCTTCGGCACTTTTGTAGCGCTACGCGGCAATGAGTTGGTGCCGCGCGCACTCGAGTTCAAGAACTACAAGCTGTTCATGCGCACCGCTTACAGCATGTATATCCTGGTCACGCTGCTGGGCATCTGGGTCTACAACGTCTGGTACATCAATACGCCTGCGCCTGCCTCCGCCGTCGGACAGGTTCAGCCGGCGGCACAGGCGCAGAACGAGCTGACCGTGCCAATGGCGAACTTTACATTCAATCCCAAGGAGATTGTCATCCCGGTCGGCGCGACCGTGGTCTGGGTCAACCAGGATGGTGCGCCGCACACCGCCACGGCCGACGACGGCAAGCTGTTTAAGTCCGATCTGCTGTCCAAGGGCCAGAGCTTCAAGCACAGCTTCGACCAGGTTGGTGAGTTCGCGTATTACTGCGAGTTGCACGGCGGTGCCGGCGGCCAGGATATGGCCGGCAAGATCAAGGTTGTGCCGGCCGGCCAAGCGCCGGCGCTCGTCGCCGCTGCGCCGCAGATCGCCGCGCCGACGCCGCAGCCCACGCCACACCCGCTGCCGGCCAAGTATTTCGGCCAGCCGGTCGGCACGGCCGCCTTCCGCGACGCGAATGGCCGCAGCGATCAGCTGGAGGTCAGTCTGAAGCTTAACTCGACTCCGCCGGCCAATACCGCGCTGGTCGCTTTCCTGACCACCCAGGATGGCAGTACGACGCTGAACGTGGGCGAGCTGAAGCTGGATGAGGCCGGCGGCGCCAGCGGCGTGTACACGGCGCCGGATGGCGCGAATCTGGCCGCGCGCTTCAACCGGTTGGTCGTGAGCCAGGAGCAGACCGGCAGCAACCCGGCTAAACCTACGGGGCAGCCGATCTTCGAGGGGCTGCTGCCGGCGCAGGCGTTCCAGTCGCTCAATCAGCTGCTGGCCAATGGGCCGGGGCTGCCGGCCCAGCAGGGCTATGTCGTCGGCATCCGCCTGCAGAGCGATGAGCTCGCGCGACACGCCCAGTTCGTGGCCGACGCGCAGGCGGCCGGCGACCTGGCCGGGATCAAGCGCCACGCCGAACACATTTATAATCTGGTCGCCGGCTCACTCGATCCTAAGTTTGGCGACCTGAACGGCGACGGCCGCTCGCAGAATCCCGGCGATGGCTTCGGCCTGCTGGAGAACGGTGCGCAGGTCGGCTATATCAAGGCCACGCTCGACGCTGCCAGCGCCGCCAAGGGCGCGCCGGACGCCACCGACTCGATCAAGGCGCATGCCGAGCATGTGCGAATATCGACTGAGAATATCAAGCAGTGGGCCGCTGAGGCGCGCGACCTGGCGCTCCAGTTAACGCAGGGTACCGACCCTTCGGCTGGCTCAGGGCAGGGCACGGCGGCGCTCAAACAGCAAGCTGGCCGGCTCGTCACGTTGGGCCAGTGGATCCAGCGCGGCGACGACGCCAATGGCGATGGCGAGATCGCGCCGATCCCCGGCGAGGGCGGCGGGATCGTGGCCTACGAGCACGCACAGTTTATGGCTGGATTTGGTCTGTTCCCCTTCAAGGCCGCCGACACGCCCGGGGTTCTGACTTTCGCGATATTTTCGACTGCGGGGCGCTACGTACCATACTGCGTGTTGCATTGAAGGCGCCGATATGGAGATCGAGGGGCGCCTGGCGCTGGTTACGGGGGCTTCGAGTGGTGTCGGCGCCTCGGCTGTGCTGGCGTGGTTAATGCTATATGAGTTCGTGGCGCGTGGTGGTTGAAGCACGAATGCCAAGGAGCCTATTGATGACGGTCTTGTTGGTCGCTCCGCTCCACAAGGAGCTTGCATTCTTCACGCAGGGCCTGCGCGACCGTGGCTATAGCGCGACTGCCATGCCGCTCGGGCGCATCGCGGCCCAGCGCTTCCCCGCGCTCAATCTGATCGTCGCCCACGGTGGGCATGGCAAGACCCAGTTCGGTGTGCAGACTCAGCACCTGCTCGACCATACGCACGATGTGGAGGCGGTCGTCTGTGTTGGCGCGGCGGGCGCGCTGGCCGAGGACCTTGCGGTGGGCGATCTGGTGCTCGCGACGGCCACGGTCGAGCACGACTACACCGAGCGCTTTAGCCCGCACCCATTGCCGCGCTTTGTCGGTGATGCAGCGCTGCTCGCCGCCTTGCAGCAACTCCCGCTGCGCTCGCTGCCGTTTGGAGTCCACTGTGGCATCGTTGCCAGCGGCGACGAGGATGTGATCGAGTTGGAGCGAGCCGCGGCCTTGCGGCAAGCTACGGAGGCCTGCGCCGTGGCCTGGGAAGGCGCCGGCGGCGCACGGGCGTGCTTGTTCAGCGGCATCGCGTTTCTAGAACTGCGAGGTATCACCGACACCGCGGATCACACCGCGCCCGCCGATTTCGCGGCCAACCTGCATGTCGCGATGACGAATGCCGCGGCTTTGATCGCGCTGTGGCGCGAACATTCAATCGGGAGGCAACCATGAAGCTCGATCGACAGAATCTGCGCGAGGAGATCCACGCGCTCTACCGCGCGGAACATGCGACGATGGGCGAGCGCGGCACCCTGGAGCGGCTGGAACAGGCGCGCCAGTGGGATCTCTCGCCGACGCTGCGCGCTGGCGGCGTGCTGGTCTTTCCGCACGCCGGCGTACTGGATTGCGGTCACCAGATCGCGGCGGTAGTGCATGCCTGCCTGGACAGCGGCGCCGATCGTGTGATCGTGGTCAGCGTGCTACACGCCTTCACCGACGAGATGGAGGAGGCGCGCATCCGTGTGGCAGCTGGCGCCGACCCGGCCGCGTGGCCCTTCTGGGGCATCCAGGGGCCTGGCCTGCCCGGCCGCGATGAGTGGCGCGGCGATCACGCGCTGATGAGCTTTCGCCACTTCTGGGCCGCCGAGACCAGGCGCCGCGGCATCCAGGGGCCTGAGGTGATCGAGCGCTACCCCTACCTCGCCGGCGGTAAGCCCGAGCGGCTGCCGGGCATCGACGAGCTGGCGCGTCTGGCTGAGGATGCGGTGATCGTCTCCACCGCCGACCCCTTCCACCACGGCCTGGGCTACGGCGACCCGCCCGAGCACTCGCTGCCGCCGCACGAGGGCGGGCTGGAGCTGGCGCGCCGCACGATCGACGAGGGCATCGAGATCCTGGGGCGCGGCGATTACTGGGGCTACAATGGGCACTGCGTGCGCGCCAAGAGCGATGCCCGCGACGCCGGGCAGGTCTTCCGCTACCTGCGCGGCCCCATGCAGGGCAGCATCCTGGATCTCACTTACAGCGACGCCTCCGAGCTCTATCGCCAGCCGCCGCCGACATGGGTCGCTGCAGCTTTGATCGAGTGGCAGCGCTAGTGGCTTGCCACAGTGTTTCTGCTGGGTGGGGGTGCAGGGGGCGGCCGGGTGCCCTCTGGGCGTCGCCCCCTGCACCCCCACCTGGGGAGGTTCGGAGGGGCCCGGGTACCCTCTGGGTGCCCCCTCCGAACCTCCCC
>DATFXE010000453.1:0-2679 GCA_035258585.1 Roseiflexaceae bacterium
CCCGCCGCTGCAGCGCGTGCTGGCCGGCCAGATCACCGACCTGGGCGCATGGGAGGGTGAGGCGCCCGACTACGCCGACGAGCTGGCGCTGGCGCGGCTGCGCGTGCTGGAGCGCCAGGGCCGCCAGCACGAATATCTCTATCTTGCTCAGGCCGAAGGCCAGATCGAGCTGTATGTGTTGATGCTGGCCAAGATGGGCCGCACACAGGAGGCGATTGAAGAGGGCATCGAGTACCTCGCCACACCGCGCGCTTTGTTCGATCTCGCCAAAGTGCTGCGCGAGCGTGGCGAGTTGGAAGGCGCGCTGCGTGTGGCCGAGCACGGGTTGGCGCTGAAAGCCCCACCCGCATCCGATGGATATAGCAGCTATTACGTCGAACATGAGAAGGCCGAACTAGCGTCCTGGACGGCCGATCTGGCGGCCGGCATGGGTCAGCGCGAGCGCGCGCTACACGCCGCCGAGACGGCCTTTCGCGTCGCGCCCAGCCTGGTCGGCTACCTAAAGGCCCAGGAACTGGCCGGCCAGCGCTGGCCGGCCATCAAGCCCACACTGCTGGAGCAGCTGCGCCATTCGCGCTCCGCCGACGCCAAAGTCGATATCTTCCTGCACGAGCACTTGATCGACGACGCGATCGCCTCGCTCAAAGATAGCTACGGCTACGGGCTGCTGGAGCGAGTGATGGACGCAGCGATCTCTACACGGCCGGACTGGGTGATCAAAGCCGCCAGCGCGCAAGCCGAGCGGATCATCGACGCCGGCGACGCGCAGCACTACGACCATGCCATTGGCTGGCTGCGGCGCGCACGTGACGCCTACCGCGCCGCTGGCCGCCCAGCCGACTGGCAGGGCTACCTAGGCGCGATCAAGACCAACCATGGGCGCAAGTACAAATTGATGGGGCTGCTCCAGGGATTGTAAGGACTCGGCTTTGGCATCCCAGAAAACGCTGGTCTGCTTTGGCGATAGCCTGACCGAGGGCGCGATCGGCGCCTCGTATGTGGATATTCTGCGTGAGCGGCTGCCGGCGGCGGTGCGCGTGATCAACGCCGGGATCAACGGCGACACTACGATCAACCTGCTGCGCCGCTACGAGCGCGATGTCGTGCCATATCGCCCCGACCTGGTGGTGATCCTGGTGGGGTTGAACGATCTGACCACAGTCTACGGCTGGCCTTCCAACCGCGCTTACTATCGTTACATTAAGCGCGTGCCGATCGGGCTGACGCCAACGCTGTTCGCGCGGGCATACCAGCGCCTGATCAGCAAACTGCGCGAGCGCACCAGCTCGCAACTGGCGCTCTGCACGCTCACCACCGTCGGCGAGCGGCTGGACGACCCGTTTCAGGTGTATGTCGAAGCCTACTCGACGGTCATACGCGCGCTGGCACAGCGCGAGCGACTGCCGCTGATCGATCTCCGCGGCGCCTTCCGTACCGCCCTGGCGCAAGAACCGCGCGACGGGCCAGCCTACCATATCTGGACTCCACTGCTGGATTGGGCCGCGATCGGGCTGCGCGGCCGAACCTACGCCGAGCTGGGTGAGCGGCGCGGCTACCGGCTGCTCTGCGATGGCGCGCACCTGGCCGAGGCTGGCGCTGAGCTGGTGGCCGAGACCATGCTGCCATTCTTACGAACGGCGCTCTAACGTTCAACATTGCTCACCTCCAGGCGGCCTTACTAACCACCAAGGCACCGGGTGCCCTCTGGGCGACACCAAGAAATTTAGATTCTTGGTGTCTTGGTGGTTGGAGCGGCTATGGTAGAATGTGCCACTCTTTTCTTGCAGACAGAAAGAACCCTATGCGGCTTCACGAACTTCTGGCCGGCCTACCCGAGGCGCGAGTGAGCGGCCCGACCGATATCGAGATCGCCTCGATCGCCTATGATTCGCGCGCGGTGCAGCCTGGCGGTCTGTTCGTCGCCATCCGCGGCTTCCACACCGATGGGCGCGCGTTCATCCCACAGGCCCTCGAGCGCGGCGCGGTTGCAATCATAGTAGATGATCCGCAGCTGGCGATTGGGGATAGGGGACTAGGGATCGGGAATTTTTTCAGCTCCCAATCCCGCATCCCCAGTCCCCAGTCCCCAACCATCGTCGTCGTCCCCGATAGCCGTGTCGCCCTGGCCCCGATCGCGGCGGTGTTCTACGGCTACCCCGCCGCCGCGATGCGCGTGGTCGGCATCACCGGCACCGACGGCAAGACCACCACGACGTTTCTGAGCAGCGCAGTGCTCGAGAGCAGCGGGCGCGCCACCGGCATGATCGGCACGGTCGATTTTAAGGTTGGCGCGCGGCAGTGGGCCAACGAGACACGCCAGAGCACGCCTGAGGCGCCCGAGATCCAGGCGCTGCTGCGCGAGATGGCCGATGCCGGCTGCGGCTACGCGGTGCTGGAGTCGACCTCGCACGCGCTCTCGGCCCGCTGGAACCGCCTGGGCGGCTGCATGTTCGACGTGGCGCTGCTGACCAATGTCACCCACGAGCACCTCGATTTTCACGGCTCGGTCGAGCAGTACCGGCGGGATAAGGCGCGCCTGTTCGAAATGCTGGGAGAGACGATGGACGATGGACGATGGACGATGGACGATCGGCCAGGCGAATCATCGTCTATCGTCTATCGTCTATCGTCCAAGCGACGCAAGGTCGCTATTGTGAACGCCGACGACCCGCACCACCA
>DATFXE010000454.1:0-26834 GCA_035258585.1 Roseiflexaceae bacterium
GCGCCGGCCATCACTGCTGCCAGCCGCTGCATACGCTGCTCGATGTGCCGGCGACGGCACGAGCGTCGTTCTACCTGTATAATATACCCGAAGAGATCGATCGGCTGGTGGCTGGGTTGGAGAAGACGAGGAAGCTGTTCAGTTAGCAGTCGGCAGTAAGCAGTGGGCGGTACATCGCTATACACTGAATGTCAATGAAATACTGCTACCTGCTGACTGCCGACTGGAGACTGATATGGACGATATGTACCGCGAAGTTATCCTGGAGCACTACAAGCGCCCGCACAATGCCGGAACGCTTGAGAACCCGGATATTTCGCACGAGGATAACAACCCGTTGTGCGGCGACCGGGTTCGAATCGATCTGCGGATTGCGGATGGCATCATCAGCGATGTGCGTTTCCAGGGGCGCGGCTGCGCGATCAGCCAGGCGTCGGCGTCGCTGCTCACCGACGAGATCAAGGGCAAGCCGGTCGAGGCGATCGCCGCGTTCAGCAAGGACGATATGCTCGACCTGATCGGCATCCCACTGGATAAGAATCCTGTACGAATCAAATGCGCGCTGCTGGCGCTCAAGACGCTGAAGAGCGGGGTGTACGAGTACCTTGGCGCACATCTTGATGATGAGGATTTATGAGAGGAGGGATCAGGGGAGGGTCTTTGGCCCCCTCCAACCCCACCTGACCTATTGACTAGAGAATCCGGGTAAAACGAGGAGGACATAATAATGGCAGTTCAAGCCACCAATCTTCAATTCGACTACTCGAAGTACGGCTTTCGCGACGAGGAGCGCTACGTCTATAAGTCGGGCAAGGGGCTCAACGAGCAGGTCGTGCGCGAGCTGTCGGGCATGAAGGGCGAGCCGGAGTGGATGCTGCGGCGGCGCTTGCATGCGCTGGAGATCTTCAAACAGAAGCCGGTGCCGCTCAAGGGCATGTGGGCCAACGAGGAGTTGGCCGAGCTGAATTACGACAACATTCACTACTTCGTACGCGCCGGTGAGAAGCCGCAGAACGATTGGGACGCGGTGCCGGTCGAGATCAAGAACACCTTCGAGAAGCTGGGCATCCCCGAGGCTGAGCGCAAGTTCCTGGCCGGCGTGGGCGCGCAGTACGAGTCCGAGGTGGTCTACCACTCGCTGCGCGAGGAGTGGCAGAAGCTCGGCGTGATTTTCCTTGACACCGATACTGGTCTCAAGGAGTACCCCCAGATCTTCAAGAAGTACTTCGGCACGATCGTCCCAGCGGCCGACAACAAGTACGCCGCGCTCAACACGGCGGTCTGGTCGGGCGGCTCGTTCGTGTATGTGCCGAAGGGCGTGCATGTCGATATCCCGCTACAGGCCTACTTCCGAATCAACGCCGAGAACATGGGCCAGTTCGAGCGCACCCTGATCATCGTGGACGAGGGCGCGTCGGTTCACTACATCGAGGGCTGCACGGCGCCAGTCTACTCGACCAACTCGCTGCACTCGGCGGTGGTCGAGATCATCGTGAACAAGGGCGGCAAGTGCCGCTACACCACCATCCAGAACTGGGCCAACAACATCTACAACCTGGTCACCAAGCGCGCAGTGGCGTATGAAGAGGCCAGCATGGAGTGGGTCGACGGGAATATCGGTTCGCGGCTGACCATGAAGTACCCGTCGGTCTACCTGATGGGCCGCGGCGCCAAGGGCGAGGTGCTCTCGGTGGCCTACGCCGGCAAGGGCCAGCACCAGGATGCGGGCGCCAAGATGATCCATGTGGCGCCGGATACGACCAGCCGGATCACCAACAAGTCGGTCTCCAAGGATGGCGGCAAGACCACCTATCGCGGCCTGGCCAAGGTCGCGCGCGGGGCCACCAACTCCAAGATCAACGTCAACTGCGACGCGCTGATCCTGGACGAGCGCTCGTCTTCGGACACCATCCCGTTTATCGAGATCGAGGAGGATCGGACGACGCTGGCGCACGAGGCGACCGTCGGGCGGATCGGCGAGGAGCAGCTGTTCTACCTTATGAGCCGTGGGTTGCCCCAGGCCGACGCGCTCTCGATGATCGTATTGGGTTTCATGGAGCCGTTCACACGCGAGCTGCCGATGGAGTACGCGGTCGAGCTGAACCGGCTGATCCAGCTGGAGATGGAGGGCTCGGTTGGGTAGGACTGAGCGCTGAGGACCGAGGACTGAGTCGGGCTGTTTCACTCAGTTCTCAGTCCTCGGTCCTCGACACTGGATAGCGGCGATCGGCGTCTGAGCGAGGCTCACGTCGTTCGCCGCTTTTTAGCCCATCAGTCATGTTGACCAAACGCGATCCTTCGTCGTATAGTGTATGGACCGGCAATTCGCCTCGCGCCGTATGGTCCGTTGTGTAAAGCAACAGGAGTGGCCAGATGACCGCTGTGAACCAGATAGCCCTGACGCCCGAGCTGATATCGCGCGCGTCCCAACACATTCGCGCGGCGATGCGCGATGCACCGGGCGTCGAGGCGGCGGCGCTCTGCGCCCTGAACGGCCAGTGTGTGTGGGCCAGCGACCCGGCGTTTGAGCGGGCGGCGCCGAATATCGCCAAGATCGGGATTATGTCGCTGCGCCTGTGGGTCAAGGTGCGCAGCGGCAAGCTCGACCGGATCGGCCTGATCACCGGCGATGGCACGGTCGATATCATCTTTGTGCCCCCGATCGCGTCGGTGCTGGTCGTCAGCGGGCGCGACGCCGAGAGCAGCTGGATGGAGGATGAGCCGGCGCGGCTGCTCGATGCGCTCGGGTTTGCGGTGAAGCGATAGATGCCTTGAGATTAAAGGTTGGAGATTGAGCCGCAGCAATCTCCGATCTCCAATCTCTAATCTCCACGAGTTACGCAGTGGTGGGGTTTGGGGAGGCCGGGCGCCCTCTGGGCTCTCCCCAAGATCTTCTTTTTTCTGGCGAACGTTGGCGGCTCTGCCGCCAACGTTCGCCAGAAAAAAAGCTTCTTGGAGGGCCGGGTACCCTCTGGGTGCCCCTCCAAACCTCCGCGCAATGGACGACCGCGTAAGTCGTGTAATCTCTAGAAGAAGTGACTATGCCTAATTTCGTGAAGCTTGCTCAAATTCAGGATATCCCTGTGAACGAGGTGCGCGCCTTCGAGTACGGTGGGCAGCGGATCGCGATCTACCACTGCGGCGATACGTTCTACGCCACCACCGATATTTGCTCACACGCCTACGCCGAGCTGAGCGAGGGCTACCTCGATTGTGATGATTGCACAATCGAGTGCCCGCTGCACGGCTCGCGCTTCGATATCCGCAGCGGCGACGTGCTCGGCCTCCCAGCTTACGAGCCAATTGCGACCTATCTGGTGCGGGTGGATGGAGAAGATCTGCTGGTTGAATTGTAAATTGCAATTTGCAATCTGCAATCTACAATACGCTTGACGCCGTTGCAACTCCGAAGTAGAATACCTGAGTATCTTGCCTAGGTTACTTCACAATAACGAAGGAGCGGTGCAATGGCTGAGTATGCACATCCCGAAGTGTTGGTGGACACAGCGTGGGTGGCGGATCATCTGAACGATCCGAACGTCCGAATCGTCGAGAGCAACGAAGATATTCTGCTCTACGACCAGGGCCACATCCCTGGCGCGATCAAGATCGATTGGGTCAGCGATCTGAACGATCCGGTCGTGCGCGATTACCTCGACCGCGAGCATTTCAACAAGCTGCTCTCGGCCAAGGGCATCGGCAATGATACGACGGTGGTGTTCTATGGCGACAAGAATAACTGGTGGGCGACGTACGCGCTGTGGGTATTCAAGCTGTTCGGCCACAAGGATGCCCGGATCATGAATGGCGGGCGCGCCAAGTGGATTGCGGAGGGCCGCGATCTGACCAAAGAGGTGCCCAGCTACCCGCCGGCGAACTACCAGGCGCCCGAGCGCGATGACAAGACCATCCGCGCATTCCGCGACCAGGTGCGCGAGCATATCAACAAGAGCGGCGTGGCATTGGTGGATGTGCGTAGCCCTCAGGAGTACAGCGGCGAGCGCACCCACATGCCCGAGTATCCTCAGGAAGGCACGCTGCGCGGTGGTCACATCCCGACCGCGGTGAGCATTCCCTGGGCCCAGGCAGTCAAAGAAGACAGCACCTTTAAGGGCCGCGAGGACCTTGAGGCGCTCTATGGCGGCAAGGGCGTGACACCCAACAAGGATGTGATCGCCTATTGCCGGATCGGCGAGCGCTCCAGCCACACCTGGTTCGTGCTGACCTATTTGCTGGGCTTCCCACAGGTGCGCAACTATGATGGCAGCTGGACCGAGTGGGGCAACGCGGTTGGTGTGCCGATCGAGAAGACATACCAGGGCTAGAATTGAGAATGTGGACTTGAGAATTGAGAAATGCCTGTCCAACAGGTATAATTTCTCAATTCTCAATTCTCAATTATCAATTCCAGGGGGTTACATTGGATCGCCAGGAAGCTATTGAATTTTTGCTAGACCATTATCAGAATCCACGGAATCACGGCCAGTTGGATCAGGCTGATGTGACCATGCCGGGCGGCAACCCCGGCTGTGGCGATATTGTGACGATCTATCTCAAGGTCGACGACGCCGGCGATCATATCGACCATGTCACATTCGAGGGCGCCGGCTGCACGATCAGCCAGGCCGCGGCCTCGATCTTGACCGAAATGGTCGAGGGCAAGCCGCTGTCTGAGGTCGACGATATGGATTTCAACGATATGATCGACCAGCTCGGCCGTGAGGTCGTCAGCACGCGCCCGCGCTGCGCTACACTAGCCCTGGGCACGCTCAAGGCCGCGATTACGCAGTACCGGACCGATAAGCTTCGTGCGGAACTTGAGTAGCTGTCAGTTGTCAGTAGTGACAGCCGGCAGCTGACAACTGACAACGGACGACTGACGACTTATATGACCATATCTCTGACGACGGGTCGCACGGATCGCCGATCTTCGGTGGTCGATCTGGTGGGCAATACGCCGCTGCTACGACTGGCGGGGATCGCGCCCGATCTGCCGCACGGTGTGGAGATCTATGCCAAGGCCGAATGGTACAACCCCGGCGGTTCGGTTAAGGATCGACCGGCGCTGTACATGATTCGTGATGGCGAACGGAGCGGGCGGCTGCGGCGGGGCATGCGCATCGCGGATGCGACCAGCGGCAACACTGGTATTGCCTACGCGACGATCGGTGCGGCGCTGGGGTATCCCGTCACGCTGGCGCTGCCAGGCAATGCCAGCCTCGAACGCAAGCGCATCCTGAGCGCGTTGGGCGCGGAACTGATTCTAACCGACCCAATGGACGGCACCGACGGAGCGATCCGCGCGATTCGCGCCCTGGTCGCCGAGCAGCCCAATCGCTTCTTCTATCCCGACCAGTACAACAACCCGGCTAACACCCTATCGCACTATGAGACCACCGGCGCGGAGATCTGGGCGCAGACGGAGGGGCGGGTGACTCATTTCGTGGCCGCGCTGGGCACATGCGGCACATTCGTGGGAGTCGGGCGGCGGCTGCGCGCGGAAGCTCCGCAGGTGCGCCTGTTGGCAGTTCAGCCCGATGGCCCGTACCATGCGCTGGAAGGCGTCAAACATCTGGCGACCACGGCGCTCATTCCGGGTATCTACGACGCCGCGCTGCCAGACGAGACGCTCGAGGTCAGCAGCGAAGATGCGTTTGCGATGGCACGCTGTCTGGCGCGCGTCGAGGGCCTGATGGTCGGGATCTCGGCCGCCGCCAATGTCGTTGCTTCGCTGCGCGTGGCCCGCGAGCTGGATCAGGGCGTGGTGGTGACGATCTTGTGCGATGGCGCGGCGAAATATTTGAGCGATCGGTTCTGGGATGAGGAAGCGCTGTGTCAGGATGGCGAAGGCATTTAGGACTTGAATGTTTAAACGTTAGCACGTTGAATGTTAACACATTGAGAATCTTGGGCTCGCAGTGTGTAACGTTCAAACGTTCGAACTTGCGAACGAGCATGATTACACTTTCTGAAACCGCCCGCCGATCGATCGCTCAGCATGCCGAGGCAAGCTATCCGAATGAGTGCGTGGGGCTGCTGATCGGGCGAATCGCGGGCAACAAGAAAAGCGCCGAGGCCATCCACCAGGCGCCCAACAACTGGACCGCCGATGTCGGCCTGACCGATGCCGAGCACGAGCACTCGCTGGTCGATCGCTTCTACCTCGACCCGCGTGAGTATATGCGCGCGGATCGCGCCGCACGCGCGCAGGGTCTCGACATCGTCGGCTGTTATCACTCGCATCCCGATCATCCCGCCATTCCATCCGAGCGCGATCGCGTAGGAGCGCAGGGGGTCGGCGGTGGGCAAAGTTTTTCGTTTTTGATCCAGAGCGTTCGATCAGGTCTTGCGGCTGAGCTGGCGAGCTGGCTGCTGGCCGAGGATGGCGAACGATTTATCGCGGAAGAACTAAAGACTGATTAGTTGTCAGTGGTCAGTTGTCGTAGGGGCGAGGTCACCTCGCCCCTACGACAACTGACCACTCTAGCGAGGTTGTATGGCGGTTACAGTATCCATTCCCACCGCGCTGCGCCAGTACGCCGATGGTAATGCGAGCATCCAGCTGGCAAACGGGCCGGTCGGCCAGTTGCTAGCGAACCTAGTGGAGCGGCACCCGCAGCTTGGCAAGCAGCTGTATAACGAGCACGGCCAGCTGCGCAGCTTTGTGAATGTGTATGTCGGTGACGAGGACATCCGCTACCTCCAGGGCGTGGAGACGCAGGTGCCGGATGGCGAAACAGTAAGTATTATTCCAGCGATAGCCGGAGGCAACATTCAAACGTTCGAACGTTCGAACGTTTGAACGTTGGGGCATCAATATGATAAACACATCCCTTTCCAATGAGGAGATCCGCCGCTACTCGCGCCACCTGATCCTGCCTGAGTTCGGCATGGCTGGCCAGCGGCGCCTGAAGGAGGGCAGCGTCCTGCTGATCGGCACCGGTGGGCTGGGTTCACCGCTGGCGCTGTACCTGGCGGCGGCCGGCGTCGGCCACATTGGCCTGGTCGACTTCGACGTGGTCGATGAGAGCAACTTGCAGCGCCAGATCGCCCATGGCACCAGCACGCTCGGCGTTCGCAAGACTGAGTCGGCCAAGCGGCGACTGCTCGACCTCAACCCAAATGTCGAGGTCACTACCTATGAAGAACAGGTGACGTCGGAAAACGCGTTCGAGCTGATGCGGCCGTATGATGTGATCGTCGACGGGACCGACAACTTCCCGACACGCTACCTGACCAACGACGCCAGCGTGATGCTTGGCAAGCCAAATGTGTACGGCTCGATCTTCCGCTTCGAGGGCCAGGCCACCGTGTTCCACCCCAAGGAGGGCGGGCCGTGCTACCGCTGCCTCTACCCGGAGCCGCCGCCGCCCGGTCTGGTGCCGAGCTGCGCCGAGGGCGGGGTGCTGGGCGTGCTGCCGGGCGTGATCGGCACCATCCAGGCCACCGAGGCGATCAAGCTGCTGGCCGGTATCGGTGAGACGCTGATCGGTCGCCTGATGCTGTACGACGCGCTATCGATGCGCTTCCGCGAGCTCAAGCTGCGCCGCAACCCGGACTGCCCGGTCTGCGGCGATCACCCGACAGTGACCGAGCTGATCGACTACGAGATGTTCTGTGGCATTACGCCTGAGCCCGAAGCCTTCACCTCGTACGAGATCACGCCCCTAGAGGTCAACGCCTGGCTGTATCGTGACGATCCGCCGTTCCTACTGGATGTGCGCGAGCCAAACGAGTGGGAGATCGGCCACCTGCCCGGCGCGACGCGTATCTCGGTCAACGAGCTGCAAGCGCGTATGAACGAGCTCGACACGGCGCGCGAGATGGTTGTCTACTGCCGCAGCGGCGCGCGCAGCGGCCGTGCCGTGGATATGCTGCGGGCGGCCGGTTTCCGCAAGGTCAAGAACATGACCGGTGGCATCCTGCGCTGGTCGGATGATGTGGATCCAAGCATTCCCAAGTATTGATCCACTCGTTACGACGCGGCACGTCAATCTTGGAGGTCGGGGGTGCTCGTTCGGGCCGCTGCGCGACCCCGAACGAGCACCCCCGACCGCTTTCTTTTGGACGCCAAAGACGGGCGATCAGGCCTGGCTCTGGTACAGCGCCACCAGCGCCGCGCCGATCGCCTGGGAAAGATCGCCCAGCGTGGCCGGCACGATGCTCAGGCTGGCCTGCTGGGTCGGCCAGAGATAGGGATGCGCGGTCTCGCGAATAATCCGCAGGTAGCGTTCGCGGAACGCCTCTGTGGTGGCCTCACTGTCCATCAGGCCACCGCCGATCACCACGAAGTGTGGGTCGAGCGCCAGGACCAGGGCGGCGACATGCAGCCCCATCGCGCGGGCCTGGAAGTCGAAGATCTCAACCGCCAGCTGATCGCCGCGCTGCGCCAGGCCGCGCAACGCCAACGCCCGCTCTTTTGGACTCAGTGGCGATTTGGCCAGATCATGCTCGGGATATTGGGTCAGTTTGTCGGCCAGCAGGTGTGGCAGGCCGGAGAGTGTGGTATAGACTTCGACGCAGCCCCATGTCCGGCCGCAGCCGCAGGGGTAGGGGCGAGCATCCAGCAGCTGTAGCGGCGCGGGCATATGGCCAGCCTCCATCCCGGCGAGTGTGTCGCCGTCGAGCGGCAGGCCCCGGTGATCGATGAAGGCGGTGCCGAGGCCCGAGCCGGGGGCGATCATCAGCACGCTGCCGCTACTGCTCCCGCGCACGCGCTGCGCTTCGGCCACGCCGCCCATGTTGCCGTCATTGCCGACGGCCAGTGCGATAGGCCGGCCAGCCCGCTCGGCCAGCGCGCCGCTGTACGACGTGTACACGTCGAATCCGATGAAGCTCTCCGGCAAGTTCGGGCCGCGTTCGAGCACCCCGTAGCTCCGTCGCGGCCCGGGGATCGCCACGCCAACCCCCTGGACCTGATCCCAGGTCAGCCCGTTTTCGTCCAGATATTCGGTGATCGCCGCAACCCAGCCCTCGATGACCGCCTGCGGGCCCAGTTGGGCATTGGTCGGCCGCTGGAGCAGGCTGACCGAGACAGTTGTGCCGTCGCCCCAGACGCCCCCAACCTTGGACATGGTGGCCCCGCCATCGGTGCCGATGTAGATGGGTGGCAAAGTGCTCATGGTGTCACCTGGCTTTCTATTCAGCTTTGCTCCCTCATCGCCTGCCTCGCTGCAAACATCCGTGATCGGGCATATCGCCTGAATGATGGATAGCGCGATTATAGCACGCTAGCGGCGAGGCTTTTGGGAACCGGGTCAGCGTTCCCAGGGAAGCTTGACGGACAGCAGCTCTCGCCGGTAGCCAGGCGCCCAATACACGATCCGAAATTCGCGCTCGTAGGCCATGCCACTCCAGTAGCAAGCCGAACTAGGCATGCCGCGCGGGCAGGCCGAGCCGTTGTGAACCTCCAGGCCGGTCGTGTCGGCGAGCATGATCTCGTAGCTGAAGTTTGGGGCGGTGTTGGTGATAACCATAACGCCAAAGCCGAGTAGACTTATGACGAACATGATCAGGCAAAGCAGATGCGCGATCGTGAACGAGCGAGTGAGTGTGGTGGGTCGCATAGCTGGCATCGCCCTTACTGTGAGATCACGCCTCGGCCTCGGAACATGGGGGATGTTGGCCCGATGCATCTGTATTGAAGCATGCGCACGGCTCAAGCGGAAGAGCGCGCGCAGCACAGTGCGAATGCAAAAGTGATACAATTCGATCGCACGCGACGGAGCATTATACACGAGGCGGCCGGATATGCGGGCCAACGACATTCTCACCAAGCATACGAGATCTGCCTCCAGGTCGAGCTGAACGAACGTGGGACGGCGCCGATCAGAGGGATTTGATTCGCTCCGCCGCCGTCTCGTCGAGCGCCCGCACCAGCCCGGCCAGCATGCTGTTGATTGGCGTGGGCACACCCAGACGCTGCCCCTCGCGTGCCAGCGCGCCATTGATCGCGTCGATCTCGGTCGGGCTGCCGCGCAGCACATCCTGCAGCATCGAGGAGCGGTTGGCGCCGGTGGCCCGCGCCACGCCCAGCACGTGGGCCAGCGGGATGTCGTACGGCAGTGGCGTGCCGCGGGCCTGGGCTACGGCGACCGCCTCGGCGACTGCGCCGGCCATTAGCGCGCGTGCCTCCGCGACCGTCGCCAGCGCGCCGTTCGGCACGCGCAGCAGCGCCGTCAGTGCGTTGATGCCGGCGTTGACCACCAGCTTGCCCCATACCAGCGAATCGAGATCGTCGCTCACTTCCGCCGGCAGCCCGCAGGCTCGAAACAGCTCGGCTAGTGCCGCCATGCCGCCGGGATTAGGTGCAGCGCCAAAGACGGTGACGCCCTGGCCGGCGTGGCGCACCCGCCCTGGGCCCAGCAGCGTGGCGCCCAGCGATGTGGTGCCCTGGCCCACGCGATCCTCGCCCAGCGCCGCCGCCAGCAATTCGTGGTTACCCAGACCGTTCTGGAGCGTGACCACCAGCGCCCGAGACAAGGCGACACGCTGTCCTTTTTCTGCTTGTCTCTTTGTCTCCCTTCGCTGCCACTCAGGGCAGGCCTTGTCTGCTTGTCTTGCATCAGCATTCAACAAATATAGGGCCTGCTCGGCCGCCCAGGCGGTCTGCGAGGATTTGACCAGCACCAGCACCACGTCGCACGGGCCGATCGCGGCCGGATTAGCGGCAGCGCGCGGGTGGCGAGTGGTCTCGACTCCATCCAGCTCGCAGCTCAGTCCGTCGGTGTTGATCGCGTCGACCTGGGCCTGCCAGGCGTCGAGAAGCCAGACCTCGGCGCGCGCGCTCAGATAGAAGCCCAGCAGGCTGCCCATCGCGCCGGCCCCAATGATCGCGATTTTCATTCTCTAATCTCTTTCAGGCCCGCTGTTCAAAAAGCTGAGTGCGGCGATGATGTAGACTCGCGCGGCGCGTACCACCTCGTCGAGCGCGACGAATTCATCCGGCTGGTGTGGGATGCGCTTGTCGCCGGGGCCGTAGACGACGACCGGGATCCCGCGGTCGCGCGCCAGGATTGTGCCGTCGGTCGAGCCAGGTACCCCGCCATACACCGGCGCCTCGCCGTAGACCTGATGGTGCGCGTCGGCGACGGCCTGCACCAGCGGGTGGCCGACGGCGATCTCGGTCGCGGGGCGATCGTCGATTACCTCCAGGTCGAAGCGGTAGGCCGGTCGTTCGGCACGCAGCTCCTCCATGAGTCTGCGGATGCAGGCGATCAGCGCACTATGATCTATGCTTGGCAGGCTGCGGATGTCGAGGAAGGCATCGCACTGGTCGGGCAGACAATTGATCTGGCTGGTGTCGCCGCTCAGCGGAGCGCGCGCGACTGTCGGGCTGATGAAGGGCTTGCCCAGCAGTGCGTGCGTGCCGTGTTCGGCCTGCAGGCGCGTCTCGAGGTCGAGCACGCGAGCGAGCAGACGCACCATCGCGGTCAGCGCGTTAACCCCTTCCTCCGGCATTGCGCCATGCGCGATCCGGCCGTATGCGATCAGTCGCAGGCGCAGCGCGCCTTTCTGCGCTACGCAGACCTCGCGCTCCTCTGGCTCGCAGATGATCGCTCCATCGGCTCCATCGGCGTGGCCGCGCGCGATCAGCGCCTTCACGCCGAGCATCAGCCCCTCCTCGTCCACCGGCACAAGCAGCCGGATGCGCCCGCCGAACGGTGCGCCGGCCAGCTGGATCGCCCGTGCCGCGAACAGCATGGCCGCCACGCCGGCCTTCATATCGGCCGCGCCGCGCCCGTATAGCCGGCCCCCCACAATCTCGCCCCCAAACGGCGCATGGCGCCAGGCAGCGACATCGCCCGGCGTAACGACGTCGCTATGGCCTTCGAACAGCAGCAGCTTGCCGGATGCACCGCGGCTGCCGAGCAGATCGGCCACCACATTCGGCCGGCCGGGCGCGACCTCCTCCCAGGCTGGTTGCCAGCCCCAGGCCAGCAACTGCTGGTAGACCAGCCGCGCGGCGCGCTGCTCGTTCGCGCCGGGCACGCCGGGCACATAGACGCTAGGCGCGCGCACCAGTTCCTGAAGGAAGGCGATCATCCCCTCGGCGTCTAGATGCGCCAGGGCGCTGTCGACACGTTCGTCAATCATTCTATTCACCACTGATATCTTGCGATAGCGCGCATGATGCCAGAAAACGATCTATTTGTCACGCGAGGCGATCGGCGAGGTGCGGTAAGATCATGTGCTACAATTTTGTATCCCCGATTGGCCTTTCATGGCACAGATTGCCTACCGTGTGAGGAGGTTGCCGATGCATACGACGATCTTTGATATCCAGAAGATGAAGACGCAGGGCGAGCGCATCCCGATGATCACGGCCTACGACTACACTTCGGCGCAGATCGTCGACCGCGCCGGTATCCCGCTGATTCTGGTAGGCGATACGTTGGGCATGGTTGTTCTGGGGCACCCCAGCACGATCCCCGTGACGGTCGATGAGATCGTGCACCACACGCGCGCGGTGGTGCGCGGCAGCCAGAACGCGCTGGTGATAGCCGATATGCCATTTCTGAGCTATACGACGGTCGATCAGGCGGTGGGCACCGCCGGCCGGCTGATGCAAGAGGCCGGCGCGCATGCCGTCAAGCTGGAGGGCGGCGCAACTGTTGCCCCGATCGTGCGTCGGCTGGTCGAGCTGGGTATCCCGGTGATGGGGCATATAGGCTTCACGCCGCAATCGGAGAATCAGCTTGGCCGGCGCGTGCAAGGCCGGCGCGCCGAGGATGCGCGGCGGCTTATCCAGGATGCGCAGGCGCTCCAACAGGCCGGCGCGTTTGCCGTCGTGCTGGAGCTAGTGCCTTCCGAGCTGGCGCGCGAGATCACTCGACGTCTGCACATTCCGACGATCGGGATCGGGGCGGGGCCAGGCTGCGATGGGCAGGTGCAGGTCTGGCACGATCTGCTCGGCGCATATACTGACTTCGTGCCGCGCCACGCCAAGCGCTACGCCAACCTGGCCGACACGATCGCCGCCGCGCTGCAGAGCTTCGCCGCGGACGTGCGCGAGGGCGCCTTCCCTACGAGCGAGCATGGCTCGACGATGAAAGAGCAGGATTTACAGGAGGCGCTGCGGCTGCTCGAGCAGCGGTCTAACGAGGGAGACACGAGAGAGGAGACATGAGACAGGAGACACGAGCCTCGTCTCCGGTCTCCTGTCTCATGTCTCCTGTCTGTCGTCTATGGAGCATATTATGGAGGTCATCGAGACGATCTCCGCCTTTCGCCAGGCCCGCGCACGATTCGATCAGCTGGGCCTGGTGCCGACGATGGGCTATCTGCACGAAGGCCACCTGAGCCTGGTGCGGCAGGCCAGGGCTGAGTGCGGTGTTGTTGCAGTCAGTATTTTCGTGAATCCGGCCCAGTTTGGCCCACGTGAGGACTTCTCGCGCTATCCCCGCGATCTGGAGCGCGACCTGCGGCTCCTGCGGCAGGAGCAGGTCGATCTGGCATTCGTCCCGAGCATTGCCGAGATCTATCCCGATGGTTTTAGCACATTCGTCGACGTGCGCGATGTCACCGAAATGTTGGAGGGCGCCGCGCGGCCGGGCCATTTTCAAGGCGTCGCCACGGTGGTCTGCAAGCTGTTCAATATCGCTCAGCCGACACGGGCGTACTTTGGGCAGAAGGATGCGCAGCAGGCCATAGTGGTGCGCAAGATGGTGCGCGACCTGGATCTGCCGCTCGAGGTGATCGTCGCGCCGATATTGCGCGAGCCGGATGGGCTGGCCATGAGCAGCCGTAATGTCTACCTATCACCCGAGCAGCGTCGTGCTGCCACCGTGCTCTATCGTGCTCTGAAAGTGGCGAGTGAACGCTACGCGGCCGGCGAGCGCGACGCCGAGGCGCTGCGCGGCGCCATGCGTGCGGTGCTGGATGCCGAGCCGCTGGCCAGCGCCGAGTATGTCAGCGTAGCCCACCCGCTGACGCTGCGCGAGCTCGACTCTGTCGGCGCGACCGGGGCGCTCTGCTCGCTAGCGGTGCGCTTTGGGGCGACGCGGCTGATCGATAATATCGTGTTGGGCAGTTAGCGACTCGCGGTTAATGTATCATCCCATTCAAAGTGCGTAGTGCGTAGTGCATAGAAATATGCGCTACGCACTACGTACTACGCACTTCGGATAGGGATGCGTTTTCTTTGCACGCACCTTAGCGCTTGCGCTGGGATGCCGCCAGCAGCAGGTTCTGTAGCTCTTCGAAGTCGATCGGCTTGGCGGCGACGAAATCCGCCCCGCGCGCGCGGGCCTCGGCCGGGTCGATCTGTGCGCCCCAGCCGCTGAGCAGCACCGTCGCCACGGCCGGGTCGCGCTCGCGCAGCTGGGCGATTAGCTCCCAGCCGCTCATGCCCGGCATGCCCACGTCGGTGCAGACGACGTCATATGCGCCGGGCTGGAACAGAGTGAGCGCCTGCTTACCATCTGCGGCGCGATCGACCCGATGGTCGTCGAGCATCAGCAGCTGCGCCAGGGTATCGCGCATCTCGCGATCATCTTCGACCAGCAGGATCCGCAGCGACCGGAGCGGCGCGCTGGGTGGTTGGCTTGCAGCTGTGGCGGTCAATGTCTTCGGCAGCGGCAGTGTCATGCGAAAGCGGCTGCCCATGCCAGGCGCGCTCTCAATGGTCAATTCGCCTTCGTGGCGCCGCGCGATACTGCGCGAGACGGCTAAGCCCAGGCCCGTGCCGCGCTGCGCCTTGGTGGTGAAGAACGGCTCGAAGATCCGCTCGCGCAGCTCCGGCGCGATTCCTGTGCCCGTATCGCCGACCTCGAGCCAGACGGAATTGCTGGTGACACCTGTCGCCAATGTCAAGGTCCCGCCCTGCGGCATGGCATCCACGGCGTTGAGAATAAGGTTGGTGACCACCTCGCGCAGCTCGGCGGCGTCGCCCAGGATGGGCGGGACGACTTGCAGATTCTGTTGCAGCTCGATCGTGACGCCTCTCGCCAGCATGGTGGTGCGCCAGCGCGGCCTGGTGAGATGTAGTACATCGTCGGCTAGTTCGGTCAGGTCGACCTGGGTGGTGTGATGCTCGGGCCTGGCGCGCACGAACTCTTGAATGCGGCGAACGGTATGCGCCCCATCCTTGGCGGCCTGCACGATCGCGCGGTGCGAGCGAGCGAAGGTGGGCGAGTCGGGCTGCTTGATCAGCTCGGTATGGCCCAAGATGATCGTCAGCAGGTTATTGAAATCGTGAGCCACGCCAGATGCAAGCTCGCCGATCGCGCGCAGCTTTTCGGCTTGGACGTTGCGCTCCTGTGCCGCGGCCAGTTCGGCATAGGCTTGTTGGGCCTGCGTGTAGAGCTGGGCGTTCTTGAATGCGGTGGCGATATGCGGCGCGAGCGAGCCGAGCAGCGCCAGATCGTAGGCGCTGAATGCGCTCGGCGCCGCGCGGCTCAAGTTTAGCATGCCCAGGCAGCCTTCCGGGGCCATGATCGGCACATGGACGATCGAGCGCAGCCCTTCTTCGACCAGCTTCGGACTGACTGGATACAGGCTCTCGCGTAAATCGTAGACATAATGCGTCCGGCCTGTTCGCAGCGCTACGCCGGCTTCGGTATCGCCGATCTCAGCTGTGGTGCCGACATCTAGCTTGCTCTGATCGCCAGCCAGCCAGAGTGCGCGAATCGTGAATGTGTGGCTGGTCGGATCGTAGCTGGCCAGGCTCAGCCGCTGGCATGGCACAGCGCGCGGCACCTGTGTGACGATTGTGTTGAGCGCCGCGTGCTGGTCGAGGCTGGCGGTGACGATGCGCGACAGGTCATCCACCAGCGCGAGCTGGTTCACCCGCGCCTCTAGCGCTTCGTAGAGCTGGTTGTATTCGATCGCTATATCGACCTGGTCGGCCAGCGCCAGCAGCAGCCGCTGGTCGTCTGCGTCGAGCAGGTGTGGCCCGGCGCTCTCGACACACAAAATGCCATAGACGACGCCGCCGGCGCGCAGGGCGACGCACAGGCTGGATGTCACCACCGCGGCGTGCTCGGTGTCGGGCAGAGCTGCCGCACGCCGCAGCAGCGGCATACCGCTGCGCGCGACATGGCCAAGCGCGCCGTTATTCCAATCCAACTGGCTGCGTGGCGCCGCGTAACCGATCTGGTGCTTGAGCAGCAGCTGCTCGCCGCGCAGGGTGTACAGGCTGACGAGCGCGTAGCCAAGCGTCGTCGCCACCTTGTCGACGACGTCGCGCAGCAGATCGCGGAGGCTGGGCTGGCCGATCACCGATGAGCGTATCTGGTCCAGCAGCGTTAGCTCGCGCACGCGCCGCTGAGTTGCTGTGTATCGTCGCGCGCTCTGGATAGCCGATGTCGCCTGGCGGGCCAGGGCTGTCAGCGCCTCGATCTCGGTGTCACTCCAGCGATCGGCGCCAGAGCGCGCAATCTCGAGCACGCCATAGGATCGTTCATCGCTAATAAGCGGAAACGCTGCCGCGTTGCTGGAGGGTGCCCATACAGGCACGCCCGATCGCAGCGCCTGCGCTGGCATGCTATCGCCATGCAGCGCTATGTGTGAGCCCAGCCGCGCTTGCTCGCCGGCACAGGCGCGATAGGCCAATGTGTCGTCTTCCACGAGCAGAAGCGCAACGTCGCGATAGCCGAGCAGCGCCTGGGTCTGCTGGGTGATTCGGTCGACGAGCGGGTCGATCTCGAGGATGCCGGCGATCTGTCCGGCGATCTGAAGGACCGCCGCGAGCACGTCCGAACGATTGTGCTCGCTGCTGGGGCTGGTGACGCAATGGCCGCGTTGTCGCTTTGTCGCGACAAGCGGCCGCGCTGTACTTGACATACTATCTCCGAAGTGGCTCCGACGATCGTGCATAGTTTGGTCATTATAGCAGCGACACATTCCTAACTACAATGCATCAAGAGTCCTGGCTCGTCGTGGTACGCGTTCTTGGGCGGCTAGTGGGTCAGTTGTTTTGCCTAGCGCCATTTACGAACCGCAGAACCGCGGAACCAGTGAGCAGCGGTTCTGCGGTTCAACCGAATGGCGATGTCGATACCAAACGACCTACTAGGGTGCCGATCAAGAAGCCACTAACATGGTATGACTGCTGCATTGACAAACAGCGCAACTGCGGCTTATACTCGCCCTGACGCTGAAGCAGGCATGCGTATGCAAGAAACTCAGCAACAATCCGGCCCGCCCACGCCCTTATGTCCATCCTGCGGCGTCGCGCTGCGCGGCCAGGTTGCATACTGCCCTGCGTGCGGGGCGCCACTGCTTGGCGTGACCGGCCGTCTGGCCGCCAACCAGTTGCTGGCCGGGCGCTACCGGGTGGTCCAGCTGCTGGCGCGCGGCGGCATGGGCGCGGTCTATCTGGCGGAGGATACCCGGCTCTCCGGCGCGCGAGTAGCGGTCAAAGAGATGTCCGGCGCGTTCACGCGCGGCGACACCGAGGCGTTTGCGCGAGCGGTGGCCGAGTTCGAGCGCGAGGCGGCCATGCTGGCCAGGTTGCGCCATCCGCACCTGCCGCGCGTCAGCGATCGCTTCGAGGAGGACGGTAAGCACTTCCTGGTGATGGAGTACATCCATGGGCAGACCCTGCGCGCGGTCATACAGCAGGCCGGCGGGCGGCTCCCGCTCGAGCAGGCGCTCGATTATGCCGACCAGCTCTGTGATGTGTTGGCGTACCTCCACAGTCAGCAGCCGCCGATCATCTACCGCGATCTGAAGCCGGCGAATGTGATGATCGAGGGATTAGCGATTGGCGATTGGGGATCGGGAGTGAACGCCCCTAATCCCCAGTCGCCAGCCCCCAATTCCAATGCCGTGCTGATCGACTTTGGGATCGCGCGCTTCTATCGGCCGGGCGGGAACAGCGATACGGCTGTGTATGGGACGATCGGCTACGCGCCGCCCGAGCAGTACGGCAAAGGCCAGACCGATGCGCGCACCGATATCTATGCGCTTGGCGTGCTGCTGCATCAGGCGCTCACCGGGTACGACCCGGCCTCGTCACCGTTCGCGCTGCCGCCACTGCGCGCGCTGGACCCGGTGCTTCCGGCAGCCGTTGCCGCGGCGATCGAGCGCGCGACGGCCAACGATCGCGCCGAGCGCTTCCCCGATATCGCGGCGTTTCGAGCCGCGCTGCGCGATGTGGCGCCGCCGATAGTGCGGCGACAGCCGGAGGTTACGCCGCCCGCGCCGCGGCCGGATGTGCCGGCACAGACGATCGCCCGGCCGCCGGCGCGGAGGCGCGCGCCGATCTGGGCGATCGCGCTGGTGGCCCTGGTGCTGATTGGAGCGCTGCTGGCCTTCACGCTGACGCGCAGCCCGAGCGAGACAGACTCGGTTGAGCCGGTAGTTGCCGCGACACTCGAGCTTGCGCCGACGACTGAGCCGCAGGAGTCGCCGCAAGCCGCGGCGACAAGCGAGGCCGAAGCCACATCGCCCGGTCAGTCACAGCCAACCGAAGGTCCGCCGAGAGAAATCGCACCACTCACGCCTGAAAGCGTCAGCGCGTCGGCTCACTCGACGCCGAATGTCGACTCGCAAGGCAACACCGTAACGTACGACCCGGCCAACGCCGTCGACGGCAAGAACGACACGACGTGGCGGGTCGATCACGACGGTCTGGAGCAGTGGCTCCAGCTCGACTTTGCGAGCGAGGTCGAGGTCAAGAAGATCGGCATTATCCCTGGCTACGACAAGATCGATCCCTTCGATGGAACCGATCGCTTCGCCCAGAATCGGGTGGTCAAGCAAGTGCGGCTGGAATTTTCCGACGGCACGTCGCAGGAGGCCAGCTTCGAGCGGCAGCGCGATATGCAGTTCGTCGAGCTGCCCGAGGCCATCCGCACGCGCTTCGTGCGGATCGTGATCACCGACACCTACCCGCCACCGCCCGCGCCGGACGGCCGCGACTTCACGCCGATCTCGGAGGTGGTGGTGGAAGGGACCGCGGAACGTTAGAACGTTCTAACGTTGAAACGTTCTAACGTTATAGGAGCGGCCGCAGTGGGCTGAGCAACTTCTCGCTGGCCCATACATACCAGGGCCGGTTGTCCCAGCGCTCCAGCGTCAGCTCGAACGCGTTGGTCAGATCGATCTCGAAGACGTGTTCCATCTCGGCCGCAAAGCCCGCATCGTAGATCTCGACATTGATCTCGTAGTTGCCGGCCAGGCTCAGCCGGTCGAGGTTGGCCGTGCCGACGGTCGACCACTGCCCGTCGATCGTGGCGGTCTTGGCGTGGATCATAGCGTTCTGAAACCCGAAGATGCGTACGCCCTTGCGCAGGCATGTTCCGAAGTAGCCGCGCGCCAGCCAGTCGGCGGTGGGGTGGTTGGATTGCCAGGGCAACAGCACACGCACGTCGACGCCACGCTGCGCCGCCTGGATCAGCGCCGAGAGAATCACGCGGTCGGGGATGAAGTATGCGTTGGTCAGGTAGATGTGGTGCTGGGCGCGGTCGATCGCCTCCAGGTACATGCCGCGAATCGGCAGCACCAGCCGCCCTGGGTCGTTGCGATGGATCTTGATCTGGTGAGGCCAGGGCCGCTCGAGGATCTGCGGAAGCTCGGGTCGCTCCTCACGATTGTTGTTCCAGAAATCGACGAAGGCATGGGCGATATCGCGCGCGGCCGGCCCGCGGATGCGCAGGTGCGTGTCGCGCCACTCGGTCGCATAGAGCTTGCCGATATTGAACCCGCCGACAAACGCAATCTCGCTGTCGACGATCAAGAGCTTGCGATGGTCGCGTGCGTAGCGGCGTGGATCGAACAGATACCAGACCCGTTCGAGCGTGCGATACTCGATCACATTGATCGACTTGGGAAAGCGCTTGAATTTCGGCGGCACGACCAGGTTGGCGAACCCATCGAAGATCACATAGACATTCACGCCCTCGGCGGCCCTGCGCCCCAGCCGCTGTTTGAACAGCTCGCCGAGCGGGTCGCCCTTCCAGATGAATGTCTCGAGAAAGATGCTTTCGCGAGCCTCGTCGATCGCTGCCAGCATGGCGCTGTAGAGCGCCTGGCCGTAGGTGTAGACGCGCACCTCGTTGCCGTCGACCTCGGCGATCAGCCGGCCCTCGTGTGGAAAGTTGGCCGGCGGCGCGCGGCGCTTGCGGATGGCGCTGGCCGCTGCCAGGATGCCGATCACCAGCGATTCCGCGGCGAGTAGCAGCCCGCTGAGCCAGATCAGCATTCGCCGCCAGGATGGGTGTTGCTTCATTCTATCCTCAATGGACAGCGGCATAATAATCGCACAGGTCGCGCAGCACGCACTTCGCGCAGTCGGGCCGCTGGGCGTGGCAGACGCGCCGGCCATGCCGGATCATGTCGATATGGAATTCGTACACGTGCTCGGGCGGCAGCGCGGCTTCGAGCAGCGCATGCGCCGCATCGGCGCTCACCTTCGGGCCGATCAGGCCGAGCCGACGCGAGACGCGGTGGACATGCGTGTCCACCGGCAGCGCCGGCTTGCCCAGCGCGAACAGCAGCACGCAGGCGGCCGTCTTTGGGCCGATGCCGTCGAGCGAAGTCAGCCAGCGCTTGCTCTCCTCCAGCGGCAGGTGTTCCAGAAAATCCAGGCTCAGCTCGCCCCGGCGCTTCAGCACCTCGCGCAGCGTGTTCTTGATCCGCGGCGCTTTGATCCGTCCCAGCCCAGCCAGCCTGATCGCCTCGTAGAGCTCGTCGTCGGAAGTGTCGAGCACTTCCTCCCAGGTGGGATACATGGCCCGTAACTGCTCGTAGGCGCGGCCGCTATTCACGTCGCTGGTGTTCTGCGAGAGAATCGTCCCGATTAGCTCGTCGAGCGGGTCGCCGCTTGGCGCGACCGTCAGCCGCCCATAGCTCTCGACCAGGCGCTGGTGGACGGCGCGGAGCTTTTCGCGGTCGGCGGTCGGAGTTGGTGTGGTCATTACGTTGTTTCTAGCCAGGCGGAAGAATGATTGCTCATTATAGCGCGCCGCGCATTGTGAGACAAAAAGGTTTTCAGCTTAATGACTTGTCAGGATCCCCATTTCGTGCTACGTTACCCCTGCATCGCCACCTCTCCCTGAGACCCGTCGAGGAGCCTGCTGATGGACGGCGCGACCGAGAAGCTGGAGCTGGGTTTGCAGCGCCTGGCCAAAGCCGGCGACGATGCGGATCTGCTTGGCCTGGCGCTCCAGAGCATTCACGGCGCGCTGGAAGATCATTTTCGCGCCCACCTGTCGGTCGATAGCCATGTTCCGGCCGCCCAGCGCGCGGCCCTGGCCGATCCGAAGCAGACGCAGTGGAAGGATCTGCTGGACGCCATGCAGCTGTACGGCGACCTGAGCGCGCCGAACCGCGAGCTGATCTGGCGCGCGAACGGGCTGCGCACCAAGGTGGCGCACGGCGGGCGCTACACCGGCAGCCGTGCCGACCTGGAGCGCTATGCCGCGCTTGTCCAGGCATTGTGCGGGTATGTGCCGCCCGCGAAGCCGGCGGCTGTATCGCCCAGGCTGCGCACGCCGGCTGAAAAGCCCATCGCGAAGCTGGCTTTGCCGCAGGACATCCCGCGCGCCGTGCGATCCGGGGCGCCAGTCGCGCCCGCACGCCCGCGCTCGCGCTGGCCGGGCGGTCTGCTGGCCCTGGCGCTGTTGCTGGGTCTGGCCGGCTTCGTGGTGCTGCGAAGCGTCGCCTCGCCGCGCGCCGAGTCGGCCGCCGCCGCGACGGCGCCGGCGACCGATTCGCCTGCGGCCGCCGAGCCAGCTACCAGCGTGCCGGCGACCCCGCTCCCGCGCGCCGCCACCGTCACAGCGCAGGATGGGCTGAATCTGCGCGGCGATCACACTAGCTCGGCCGCGCTGATCGCTACCCTGTCTCACGGCACGCGCGTCACGATTCTCGGCGCGCCGGTACAGGCCGACGGCTACACATGGTGGAATGTCGAGGTGGATGGGCAGCGCGGCTGGTGCGCGGGGGAGTTTCTGGCTTTTGATTAACCTACACTGAATGACTATGACATCTGCCCAACCATCTGTTCCCAGCCTGCTGCACCCGGCCGGCGGCCCGGCCCGCTCCGGCGGGCGCCCCGCGCCCAACGAGGCCGACCTGGGGCTGGGGCCGATCGTCCGCGCGCTCGATTTCGACGGCCGCCATAGCCGCTTCGTCGCCGGGGTGCTGGCCGAGCTGTGCGACGACCCGGCGGTGATTCGTGATCGCCAGGAGCTGCTCGACGACCTGCTGCGGCTGCCCGATCTGGCGGCCAAGATCGCCGGCACGCTGCCACAACTGGGCGAGCTGGCGAACGTCGGCCGTGTGGGCAACTGGGGCGAGAACATCCCGCTGCTGCAAGTCGCCACGCGGCTGGCCGAGCTCGACGGCTACGTGACCTGCGTCGAGAGCCTGTGCTCGGCGCTTGACTCGGCCGGCGCCGAGCTGCGGGCCGCCGGGCTGGTGTCCCTGCGCGCCTACCTGACGGCCACGCGCGCGCAGCCCGATTATGGGCGGCTGGCCGAGGAGCTGCCCCAGCTGCGCGCCCAGCTCGATCAGGCCGGCAGCGTGACGCTGGGCATCAACCTGGACGCCCAGCTGCGGCCTGAGTCGGCGACGATCGTGTCGGTGAACGCCAGCCGCTTCGCCGGCAAGAATACCCTGCTGGACCGGCTGTTTGGCGAGCGGGCCGCGCCCGACGCAGTGCGCGGCATTAGCGCGCTCTACAAAGCCGACGAGGGCCAGCGGCGCACGCCCGAGCACGAGCTGTTTCGCGATCTGAATCGCTTACTGGAGCGGGTGGCCGCGCCGGTGGCCGACACGCTGGCGCGCTACACCCGCGTGCATAGCGCGGGCCTGGCTGGCCTGGAGCCGGAGCTGGCCTTCTATTTGGGCGCGGCGCGCCTGTCGAACGAGCTGCGCGCGGCTGGTCTGCCGCTGTGCCGCGCGGAGATTGCGCCGGCCGGCGAGCAGCTGTGCGCAATCTCGGATGCGTATAGCCTCGACCTGGCGCTGAGGCTGCGGGCTTCGCACGGCGCGGGCAGCCTGGCCGAGGCGATCGTGCCGAACGACGTGGCGTTCGGGCCGGGCGCGACGATCTTCATGCTGACCGGGCCGAACAGCGGCGGCAAGACCACCTACACCCGCGCGGTGGGCCAGGCCCAGATATTGTTTCAGGCCGGGCTGCTGGTTCCTGGGCGGCAGGCGCGCATTAGCCCGGTGGATGGCATCTATACGCACTTCGCGGCGGCTGAGCGGCTCGATATCGGCGCGGGGCGGCTGGCCGAGGAGCTCGACCGGCTGGCCCAGGTTTTCCGCCAGGCCGGGCCAGCTAGCCTGGTGCTGCTGAATGAGCCGCTCTCCAGCACCGATCACGCCGCCGCCCGTGCGCTCAGCCGCGATATCCTGGCCGGCCTGCAGCTGCTCGGCGCGCGAACAATCTTTGTGACCCACCTGCACGAGCTGGTGGACGATGCGCTGGAGGGCGATACAAACGGCGTGGTCAGCCTGGTGGCCGGCATGGCGTCGCATGCAAGGAATGGCAGTCAGCCGACGCCTAACTATGTGATTACTCCCGGCCGCCCGCAGGTCGCCGGCTACGCGGCAGAGCTGGCGCGCCAGCATGGCCTGAGCCTGGCCCAGATCGCCGCCACGCTGCGCGAGCGCGGGCTGGGGGATAGGTCGACGACCGACGACTGACGACCGACGACCCGCGATGAGCGTTAGGCGAACGAGTTGGAAGTCGAGTTTTTGGGTAGAGTTGTACGAGGCGTGGGAGCAGCCCCAAATTGAGTATATGGAAGGTTTCTATTACTGAATACAGGTGTCTAATAGTAGAAACGTGCAGGACCTACGCATTATGAACTGGCCAGAAATGTGATATACTACGCTCATACGTATTCAAATTGCCAATAAGGACCGAGAGCATGGAATTAGAGATCAGTATATCACGTCACTTTGGATATCTTCCTGATCCACGCATTGAGCGTTGTAAATTACATAAGCTCGTCGATATTATGACTATCACCATTTGTGCGGTTATTAGCAATGCTGATGGGTGTGAAGATATCGAAGCATATGGCCGCGCAAAAGAACCATTACTCCGTCATTTTCTTGAACTCCCGCATGGCATTCCATCACATGACACCTTTGAGCGCGTCTTAGCACGACTAGACCCAAGCGCCTTTCAGCGTTGCCTTCTCGACCGGGTTGCTCACGTCCGCACCAAATTGCCCGGAGATGTGGTGGCAATTGACGGTAAAACCGCCTGTGGCACACGTGATGCCGCAATCGATTTATCGCCTTTACATCTCTTCAGCGCTTGGTCCTCAGCCAACTCCCTTGGCTTAGGCCAACTGCGCACCAGTGATAAGTCGAATGAAATTACCGCCATCCCCTTCTTACTCGATACTTCATCTCAAGTCTGCCAAATGACGCACAACGAATAGCACAGGCGATACGGACACATTGGACAATTGAAAATCAGCTCCATTGGGTACTAGATGTCGTGTTTCATGAAGATGATAGTCGCGTGCGTAGTGGTGAAGCAGCACAGAATTTAGCCGTTATTCGGCATATGAGCTTGAATATGTTGCGGCAAGAAACGTCATGTAAGAAGAGTCTCCGTCAGAAGCGCTTACGTGCAGGGTGGGACGATACCTATATGTTAAAGGTCTTGCAAGTAGACCTGACCAAAGTAGAACAAATGTAATGCGTAAGCCCTGATGTGATTTATGACAGAGAACCTTGCTCACGAGAAGAGCTTCTTCGGAAACTGCGAGAAGAAATAGAAAGAGATAAGCAGTAGCAAGTATTTTCCTCAATGATTAAATGAAAGACCTGCCACCGAACACCGGGTTGTAGCCGGCGCCACTGCGCGTCGAGCAAGATCGGGCCTTTTTTGCGTTTCAGAAACGCTACCAACCCGAATCTCGCTCGCATTGGCGAGGGCCGCAGGCGGCAACTGAACCCTGACCGTTCGGCCCCACCATCAACGCCCATACCCATCTCCATTCTGATAGATCGCGCGTTGTCAGACCGTCCCCGAGTACGCTGCGGCTCTCCATGGTATACTGCAAGCTAGTCAGTGCTACTCTGAAACGGAGGTAGGTCATGACCTATCAGATCGATATCGCCGAAGCGCAACGCCGCTTCCTGGATCTTATTCAAGCTGCCGAACACGGCGAGGAAGTTATTATTACGCGCAATCAACAACCGCTGATCCGGCTTGTGCCCCTGCATCAACCGATGAACCGCCCCCAGTTTGGGAGCGCGCGTGGACTCATCACGATAGCGGATGATTTTGATGCCCCACTCGATGATTTCCGCGAGTATATGCCATGAAGCTCCTGCTGGATACGCATAGTTTCTTGTGGTTCATTGATGGTAGCCCGCGGCTGAGTGCGACAGCTCGCCAGTTGATTGAAGATCCAGCTAATCAGCGGCTGGTGAGCATTGCCAGCCTGTGGGAGATGGCGATCAAAGCCAGCCTGGGGCGATTAACCTTCGCCCAACCTTTCGCAACGTTGATGCCGGAGCAGCTCCAGCGCAACAGTATGCAAGTACTGGACATCATGGTGGCACATACCGCGCAGGTAGCAACCTTACCCTTCTATCACCGCGACCCGTTTGATCGAATGCTGATTGCGCAGGCGCTGGTGGACGCGATACCCATCGTGGGCGTCGATAGCGCCTTTGATGCCTATGGTATCACCCGATTATGGTGAACGGCCATGCGGCGGAACACCGGGTTGTAGCCGACCGCACTACGCGCGTGAAAGATCGAAGCGTTTTTGCATAGCAGATACCCTACCGGCCCTACGCTCGGTGGCGCCATCGAGGGCGCGCAGCGGACGGCTGAACGCTAGGCGTCGAGCGCTCATTCCCTATGCAGCCTATCTTCGTGAGGTAGCATTCGCATGAGCGCGTCAATCTTTGTCACATCTGCACGTACGGAAGAATTGAATGCCGATACCCGAGCTGCCATCATTCATGTCTGCCGCACAGCTCATCAGGAGGACGACTTTATTCACCTCTTTTCCTACATCCCTTCGGGAGGCATCCATGTGCTCGCCTATCGCGAGCAGGAGTTGGTCGGTCATGCCGTGGTGACCACGCGCTGGCTCCAGCCTGAAGGTTTGCCAGTGCTGCGCTGCGCCTACGTCGATGCCGTCGCAACGCTGCCGGCGTATCAGGGCCAGGGGATTGGCAGCAGCGTCATGCGTCATCTCGCAACTGTCATTCCTGATTTTGAGATTGCCTGTTTAGAGACAGAGCGGGCCTCGTTTTATGCTCAGCTCGGCTGGGAGGTGTGGCGGGGACCGTTAGCCGGCAGAAGAGGGACAGAACTCCTGCCAACCCCCGATCAAAAGGGAATTATGATCCTCCGTCTTGCCCGTACGCCACCGCTTGATCTCGATCGTTTGCTCGTGATTGAGTATGCTGGGCGCATCTGGTGAGCATGCCGGTCGAGTGCTCGCGCCCAACACGTGCATGAGTCCGACTGCCTTCGGCGCGCGAGATCGTGGCGATTTTGAAGTCTAGATTCAGCTGGAAAGGCTTTCCGATCTATCAGGGCGGCGCCGCTGAAGCCCCATCCGTTGGGCGGACTCCGCCACCGAAAAGCTTCCACCTTTCTACACACGACTGCCTGTGTGACAGTAGCTGACGTAGCGTACAGCTATACTGTGTGCGGTGTATCAACATCGCCGGGGTACTAAGGCATGGTTCAAAGATACTTTACAGTTTGTGGTGGGGGTCTGGGGGGCGGCCGGGTGCCCTCTGGGCGTCGCCCCCCAGACCCCCACCATTGGGGAGGTTTGGAGGGGCCCGGGTACCCTCTGGGTGCCCCCTCCAAACCTCCCCAACTGTCAAGTTGATCGGGTTCGAATTGAACCATGCCTAAGGAGCAGTATCATGCGAAAACTCAT
>DATFXE010000455.1:0-6372 GCA_035258585.1 Roseiflexaceae bacterium
ACCGCTAGAGGCTTGAGGCTAGAGACTTGAGGCTTGTGGAAGAGTCGCCATTTCAAGTCTCAAGCCGGGGCGCCCTCTGGGCCCCTCAAGCCCCAAGCATTGCGTGGCTGACCCTCGACGAGGCCGACAACGACCCCGTGCGATTCTGGAGCTACCTAATCGGGGCATTGGAGCAACAGCGGCCAGGGATTGGCGCCGACGCCGCAGCACTCTTGCGGGCACCGCAACTCGCGCCTATCGATACGGTGCTGACGATGCTGGTCAACGCCGTCGCGGCGACGCCGGGCCAACTGGCCCTGGTGCTGGACGATTTTCACGTCATCAGCGCCGCACCGATCCAGCAGGCCTTCGCCACGCTGATCGCCTACCTGCCGCCGAACTTCCACCTGGTGATCGCCAGCCGGGCCGATGTCTTGCTCCCGCTAGCCCGCCTACGCGCGCGCGGGCAAGTCGCCGAGATTCGCGCCGCGGATCTGCGCTGCACGCCCGACGAGGCCGCGCTGTTTCTCCGCGCGATGCTGGGCCGCGACCTCGCGCCCCATGATATCGCCGCGCTGCTGGAACGCACTGAGGGCTGGATGGCCGGCCTGCAGCTGGCCGCCCTCTCGCTCCAGGGTGAGCCGGATGCGGCCGGCCAGATCGCAGCAATTCGTGGCGAGAACCGCTACATTTGGGACTTTCTGGTCGACGAGGTGCTCGACCGCCAACCGCACGCCGTCCGGCAGTTTCTGCTGCACACTGCCCTGCTTGATCGCATGTGCGCCGAACTATGCGATGCCGTCCTTCCAATTGAGAATGCAGAATTGAAAATTGAGAAAAGCGATTTCGAGTCGGATTATTCTCAATTCTCAATTCTCAATTCTCAATCAATGCTAGAGACGCTGGAATCTGCTAATCTCTTCGTCGTCCCGCTCGACACCGAGCGGCGCTGGTATCGCTACCACCGGCTGTTTGCCGATGTGCTGCGCATGCGGCTGCGCCAGCTGCACCCCCAACTCGTGGCGCCCATCCACCGGCGGGCGGCGGCGTGGTACCGGCATAGCGGGCTGACCACCGACGCCATCCAGCACGCGCTGGCAGCTCAGGACTGGTCTCTGGCTGCCGAATATATCGAGGAAAGTGCTGAAGCGCTGCTGATGCACGGTGAGATAACCACGCTCGTGGGCTGGATCAGGATGCTGCCACCAGATGTGCTTCACCACCGGCCACGGCTCAGCCTGTTCTACGCGGCCGCCCTGGTCACCATCGGACAGCTTGACGAGGCCGATGAATACGTGCGCATGGCTGAACGGACCAGCGAAGCGAAGCAATCAACAGCTGACGATTCATTGGTCGGCCACGCGCCGGCGGCCGGCGAGCTCGACACGATCAAGGGCGTGGTGGCTGGGGCGCGCGGCGACCTGTCGATCGCCATAGCCTATGCACGCGCCGCGCTCGCACAGCTCCCGCAGGAGCGCAGCCTTTTCCGGCTGGCAGCCACGATGCTGCTGGGCGCATATGGCTGGATGCGCGGTGAAACCAACCAGACGCTCCAGTTCATCGAGGAGCAACTCGCGCTCTATACTCCAACTGGCAATGAGCTGCTGCACGCGTGGGTAAGTACGTTGCTTATCTACGTGCAATATTCGCAGGGGAAACTACGCCTGGCGTCCCAGACGTGCTGGCGGGTGCTGGCTCCCAGCGCCGAGCGCAGGGATGTACCATTGCTGACCGCTGGGGCAGCAGCGGCACGCCTAAGCGAGATCTCCTACGAATGGAACGATCTGGAGGCCGCGGTGCGTTTCGCGCGGGACGGTATCGCGCTGAGCCAGCGCTTTGGGAGCCCTGAACAAGAGTCGTTCAGCTTGGTGGCGCTGGCGCTGGCGCTGCAGGCCCAAGGCGATGCCACGGGCGCGCGGGCGGCAATCGAGCAGGCCGTCAAGCTGGTACAACCGCAGCCGATCGAGCGGGCCGTCGTGGCAGCCTATCAGGCACGGCTGTGGCTGGCACAGGGCGATCTCGTGCTCGCGGCGGCCTGGGCGCGAGCATGTGCGCCGCACGCAGCCGATACGATCGCGTATCTACGGGTGGTCGAGCAGCTGACCCAGGCGCGCATCTACCTCGCTCAAGGCGGCGCGGCGGTGGCGCAGGCTTTTGCCCTGCTCGTGCCGCTGCTGGGCGACGCCGAGGCCAACGAGCAGTTCGGCCACGCGATCGAGGCGTATGCGCTGCTAGCCCTGGCCCACGCCGCGACGGGCGATGCTGCCGAGGCGCTTAATTGCCTGGCTCGTGCGCTGGAACTAGCCGCGCCGGAGGGCTACATCCGCCTCTTCGCCGACCTGGGCGCGCCGATGGCCAGCTTGCTGCGCCAGGCCCGTGCGCGCGGCATCATGCCAGGCTATGTCGAAAAGCTCCTGGCCGCCTTCGCCCAGAGGCTAGAGGCTAGAGACTTGAGGCTTGCAGATGCCATACCAGCCTCAAGCCTCAAGCCTCTAGCCTCAACGCCGGTGGAGCCGCTCAGCGTGCGCGAGCTGGAGGTGCTGCGGCTGGTCGCCACTGGCCAGTCCAACCAGACGATCGGGCAGACGCTGATCATCGCCGAGAGCACCGTCAAGATGCACCTCAAGAATATTTACGGCAAGCTCGACGCCCACAGCCGCACCCAGGCGATCGCGCGCGCCCATGAGCTGGGCTTGCTGTAGCGCGGGAGTGTTCCGAGCGGCACGCCGCGGGATGGCTGTGCCATTCCACTCAGGCAGATACCCAGTTCGGAGATACCCTGCGCCTGGCTAAACGGCTATACTGCGGCTGTCCACCATATCGACACGGACCATGAGCCGGATCGCCCGGATGGAGGTCGTGATGCCGCTTGACACCGATCCCGACGCCTGTCGCCACCAGATCCACATCCGCGAACGACTCGACCCACGCTGGGCGGAGTGGTTCGAGGACATGGATGTAGTCTGCCTGCCCGACGGTACCACGCTGCTCGTGGGCGTCGTCCGCGACCAAGCCGCGCTCTATGGCTTGCTGATCAAAGCGCGCGACCTGGGGCTGACGTTACTAGCGGTCGCCCGGCTTCAGCGATAGATAGCGCTAGTACAGCGCAGCAGAAGTCCATTGCTGGTTCGATTGACCATAGACGATTGACGATCGACGATAGCTCCATCGTCCATCGTCGTAACCCGGAAGCGATTTCCGCCGATCTGCACGAGTTCCCCAACCACCAGCTCCAGGTTCCCGCAACCTGCCCTGCCGTTACCCCACGCGTACCTCCGTTCGGAGATGGGCATACCATGCCCGATCCGCTAGACTCGGGCTCAGAGTGATACCGCACCTTTTGCGACGAAAGAAGGCAGACTATGAACATGCGCACACGCATTATCATACTACTCGTGGCCTTGATCGCGCTGGCCGGCGGTTCCTGGTGGTGGGGGCAGCGGGCTGCAGCCGCCACCGCGAGCAGCCAGCTGAGCGGGTCGGGCACGATCGAGGCCGCGGCGATCGTGATCACCGCGGAGGTCGGCGGACGAATCAAGTGGCTACCGATCGACGAGGGCCAGGAAGTCGCGGTCGGCCAGACGCTGGCGCAGCTCGACCGGGATCTGCTGGAAGCGCAGTTTGAGCAGGCGGGCGCGGCGGTGGCCGCCGCTGAGGCCAACCTGGCGCAGCTCAAGGCCGGCACACGCGAGGAGGAGGTCGTCGCCGCGCAGGCGCAGGTCGACCAGGCCCAGGCGCTACGCGACGGTGCGGCGCGGGCCTATGAGAATGCGCTGAAGATTCTAAACAACCCCCAGGAGCTGGAGGCCCAGGTGCTGCAGGCCCAGGCGGCGCGCGACACCGCCTGGCGCGCGCTCGCCCAGGTACGCGCCGGCAGCCGCTCCGAGGATATCGCTGTGGCTGAAGCGGCGCTCTCGCAGGCGCAGATCAATGTCCAGTCGACCCGCGACAAGCTATCACAGGCCAAGAGTACCGCCGAGGCCCAGGTCCAGCAGGTCGCCGACGCCTTGACCCAGGCGCAGGCGGGCTACGCCCAAGCCAAGAACAACTGGGAGCGCGTCCAGAACGACAATGTCGACCCAATGACTCCCAAATCATGCAACCAGCAGACCGGGCAGTGCAAGCCGAACAGGCTGAACGACGCCCAGCGCGGGAGCTACTACTCGCAGTATATCCAGGCCGAGGCGGCCATGCATCAAGCCGAGAACGCCGTCCAGCAGGCGGTGGTGGCTGCCGAGCAGGCCCGCAAGGCCGAGGTGATCGGCATCCAGGCCGCCGAGGCTCAGACACAATCGGCCCAGGCCACGCGCGACAAAGTGACGAATGGCGCCTCCAAAGAGGAGCTCGCCGCGGCGCAGACGGCGCTCTCAGGCGCCCAACGGATGCTGGACATGGCGCTGTCGATCCGTAACAACCCGCTGCAGCTCCAGGCCGCGGTCGATACGGCCAGGACGCAGCTCGACTCGGCTGAGGCCCAACTGGCGCAGGCCAGGGCGCGCCTGGCCCTGGCGAAAAACGGCGCCCGCCCTGAGCAGATACAGGCTGCCGAGGCGCAGCTGGCCCAGGCTCGCGCCGCCCAGCGCCAGATCGAGGTGCAGCTTGGCAAGACCACGCTGGTGGCGTCGCGCGCCGGGATCGTGCTTAGCCGCGCGCTGCGTGAGGGCGAACAGGCCACACCCGGCGCGACGATTATGACCATCGGCACGCTCGACACCGTGCGTCTGACGCTCTATATCCCTGAGACCACGATCGGTCGTGTGCGGCTAGGCCAGCACGCCACTGTCACTGTGGATAGTTTTCCCGGTCGTGTTTTTGCGGGCACGGTCACGTTTATCGCTCAGGAGGCCCAGTTCACGCCACGCAACGTGCAGACCAAAGACCAGCGTGCCACCACCGTCTTCGCCGTGCGGGTCGATCTTGCAAACGCTGACCACACGCTCAAGCCGGGCATGCCCGCGGATGGGGTGATTATCGAGTGACAAGATGGCAAGATGACAAGATGAGCATTCATCGGAGTATGTCATCTTGTCACCCCCTCATCTTGTCATCCTGTCAGGAGGTACCGCTATGCTACGACGCTTGTGGGCGCTGATCCAGAAAGAGTTCATCCAGGTGGTGCGCGAGCGCTCGACGCTGATCCTGCTGCTGGTCGCGCCATTCCTGCAGCTGGCCCTGCTGTCCACCGCGATCCACATGGACATCCGGCATATCCCGATGGTTATGGCAGACCAGAGCCACGATGCTGCCAGCCGAGCGTATCTGAGCGCGCTGGTTGCCTCGGACTCCTTTGACATCGTCGCGGCGGTGCCCAGCTCGGAAGACGTGATTCGCGCGATCGACGGCGGGCAAGCCAACGTCGGTGTGGTCATCCCACCGGATTTTGCCGATGGTGTGGCGCGGGGCAACGCGCAAGCGCTGCTGGTTGTCGACGGCTCGAATGCCTTTACGGCACAGTCGGCCTCCGCCGCCGCCAGCGCCATCTCGCAGCAGTACGCCGTCAGCCTGCTCCAGCGCCAGGTCGCGCCGCCGGTGAATGCCAACATCCAGATACTGTACAACCCGGACCTGAAGGATCTCTGGTTTCTCATTCCGGGGCTGATCGCCAACACCTTGCAGGCTCAAACGCTCGGCCTGACGGCGATGGCCGTTGTCCGCGAGCGCGAACGCGGCACCATCGAGGCCTTGCTGGTCACGCCGATCCGCCCTGTCGAGTTGATGCTGGCAAAAACCATCCCGAATATCGCGATCGTCGCCTGCAATATTGTCACGGTAGTGGCGTTAAGCACGCTGGTATTTGGTGTGCCGTTCCAGGGCAGCCTGCCGCTGTTCTTTGGCCTGGCATGCATCTACGCGGTCTGCGGCCTGGGCCTGGGCCTGGTGATCTCGACCGCGGCGCAGAGCCAGACGCAGGCTATGCAGCTGACGCTGCTGATCGTGTTTGCGGCGATGTTCCTGGCTGGCTTCCTGTTTCCGCCCTACGCCCTGCCCGCGCCGCTACGCGCTCTCAGCTATGCCATCCCACTGACCTATTTCGTCCCGATCGCGCGCGGTATCTTCCTCAAAGGGATCGGGCTGACCGAGCTGTGGGGGCAGACGCTGGCGCTGGTCGTTTTGCTTGGTGTGATTTTGTTCGCCGCCGCGCGCCTATACCGCCAGCGCTTAGATTGAACGGAGCGATACGATGTACAAGAGCCTGGGCCGTCTTGACGCCTTGATCCGCAAAGAGATCCCCCAACTGCTGCGTGACCGCCGCTCGCTGGCGCTGCTGCTGGCGCTGCCGCTGGTGCAGCTGTTTCTGTTCGCGTACGCCGTGAACCTGACGGTCGATCATCTGCCGACCGCGATTGTCGACCAGAGCGACGATCCGCGCAGCCGCGCCTTGATCCAGGCGCT
>DATFXE010000456.1:0-6100 GCA_035258585.1 Roseiflexaceae bacterium
CAAGCACTTCCGTGTTTGGGTGGAACGTGACACCGCCGCTCGCCTCGGCCGCCCGCGCCAGCGCCGTCATCGTCCGCACCGCTTTGGCGACCGCGTCGTTCGGTACGTAATAGGCGCCGTGAATGACGTGCTGGTCCAGAATCGGGACCAACCGCCTGACCTCGGCCGGCGCGATCAGGTGCGACTCCAGGCCATATGCACGCGCCCAGCCCTGCTTGCGCTTGAGATCGTGCCAGCGCTCGGCGGTGCGGGCCACCTCCAGGCTGCCGACTGGAAAGAGGCAGGGTGCGCCGTCTAGAGCGAGCTGGCCGTAGAGTTGGCGCGAGTATTTGGCGAACTCCGTCATCATCCTGGAGGAGTTAGTCAGGAACATTCCGCCCGGCGCGTGCGATGTCGAGCCATCATTCTCGAACAGGTCGCCCTTATCGAGCACAACGACATCGCGCCAGCCAAGCTGCGCAAGATGGTATGCGGCGCTACATCCAACAATGCCTGCGCCAAGAATCACTAACCTGGCCTGCTGTCGCATCGGCTGACGACCTCACGTTATATTGCAGGGCCCGCACGAGCAGAGGGTCAGACTGAGGGATCGCCTCTGAACCGCCACAAACGGCTGGCGTCGTATCGACGTATACTTGCTTTGGGGAGGCTGGTATATGCATGGTATATCAGAAGATGAATTATTTGTCAAGAACATGCGCCATACCTGCCATCCCCAGCCCTCGCTCGCTAGAGCGAGTGTAAATCTAAAGCTGCCTGTCTGAAACCTTAGCTTTGGTGTCGCAAGCCCTCTACAAAAGCACTCTTTCAGATTGGCGATTGAGTATGATTCGAATAATTTACTTGACATAGTGTCATAAATATGATATACTATCGGCGTGTCAAGAAAGTCTGGCCTCTCTCGAGGTAGACGTAACACGCAGGTCGAGCGACATCGCGGCATGGAGCAGTGGCAGCTCGTCGGGCTCATAACCCGAAGGTCGGTGGTTCGAATCCACCTGCCGCTACCATCAAACGACACCCAAAAGGCACGACGTCCATGACGCCGTGCCTTTTGTGTCGTGCCGGCCGTGTGTTCGACACAATCTATACCAAACCGACGTATATATTCATCGTGCTCGACGGAAGACGCTAGTGGTCAACCACACTGATTTTGCTCTGGAGGCTCGGAGGGGGCACCCAGAGGGTACCCGGGCCCCTCCGAGCCTCCCCACCCAGCAGAAACACTGTGGCAAGCCACTAGGCGGAGGAGCGTGGCATTCGTCCTCCTTCGTCCGCCCACGAGCATGTTGGATTTTCAAGAAGAATTGATATTATTCGGTAGAAGCGAGGAAGAGAAACATGTCTGTTGACGAGCATATTATGACCGACGACCGGGAGCTGGATCGATCGTTTGCTCCCTTTGATGATGATGAGGAGACCGATACGCCGCTTCAGTTGGCCGTGGAGCTGCACGACGAAGATGCTACCGAGGCCGATATGCGGCGCCGCGATCTGATGGCGAGCCAGGAAAGCGTATCTGACTCGATCCAGGCGTACCTCAATGAGATTGGGCGCGTGCCGCTGCTGACCGCGTCCGAGGAGGTCGAGCTGGCCGAGCGCATCGCCCGCGGCGTCGCGGCGAAGCAGCGCCTCGAGGCGGGTGAGCCGCTCGCGCCACAGCTGCGCGCGGCACTCGAGACCGATCGCGATTTGGGCCAGGAGGCTCGGCAGCATCTCATACGGGCCAATCTTCGGCTGGTCGTGAGTATCGCCAAGAAGTATATGGGCCATGGCATGTCGCTGATGGATCTGATCCAGGAGGGCAACATCGGCCTGATGCGCGCGGTCGAGAAGTTCGACGTCAGCCGCGGCAATCGCTTCTCGACCTACGCGACATGGTGGATCCGCCAGGCCGTCTCGCGCTCATTGGCCGAGCAGTCGCGGACGATCCGGCTGCCGGTGCATATGAGCGAAACGATCGGCCAGGTCAAGCGCGCCGCCGATCGACTCGGGCAGAGTCTGGGGCGCCAACCGACGGCGGAGGAGCTGGCAACCGCGATGGGCCTGCCGGTCGCGAAGATCGAGAGCGTCTTCGCAGCCATGCGCCATACGATCTCGCTGGAGACACCAGTCGGCGAGGATGGCGACAGCACGCTGGGCGCGCTGATCGAGGATCGGGATCAGCGCTCGCCGGCCGAGGTCGCCGCCGACACGCTGCTGCGCCGTGATCTAGAGGCGGCGCTGGCCGAGCTGACCGAGCGCGAGCAGCGCATTCTCACGCTGCGCTATGGGCTCGTCGATGGCGAACACCACACGCTGGAGGATGTCGGCAAGGCGATCGGGATGACGCGCGAGCGCGCGCGCCAGATTGAGGCCGAGGCGCTGCGCAAGATTCGCAATTCCGAGGTTTGGCGCCATCTGCGTGATTACCTGCACTAATCTGCGAAGAGATTACTGATATGTGCAGTGATTTGGCATATTTGGTGGGGGTTCGGGGGCGACGCCGGGTACGCTGTGGGTGTGGGCACCCGGCCGCCCCGAACCCCCACCTCTGGGGAGGTCTGGAGGGTCCCGGGTACCCTCTGGGTGCCCCCTCCAAACCTCCCGCTTGCATCAGCCCCAAATGACATCTTGACAGCCAGGGGTACAATTGCTTATAATCAGAGTTGCACTATACGCAACCAGTCCCACATTATGCAACAAAGTACGAGCGGCGAAACCACGCCGCTCATCCTCGATGAGCTCGCGCTGATAGGGGCGCGCGGCTTTGCGCAGGCCTTTAGCCGCTTTCACACAGCAAAGGAGCATAGCTTGAAGACCAGCCTGCAGATCGCATCCGAGGCCCAGCTTGACCCGATCGAGGCTGTGGCCGAACGGCTCGGCATCCCCTCGCGCTTCGTCGAGCAGCATGGCCGTCACAAGGCCAAGATCGATCTCGCCATTCTGAAAGAGTTCCAGTATCGCTCGCCGGGGAAGTACATCCTCGTCACGGCGATCACACCCACGCCGCTGGGCGAAGGCAAGACCACCACCACGATCGGGCTAGGCATGGCGCTCAACAAGCTCGGCAAGAACGCGGCGATCGCCATCCGCCAGAGCTCGCTCGGCCCGGTGTTTGGCATCAAAGGTGGCGGCGCGGGCGGCGGCTATTCGCAAGTCGTGCCGCTCGAAGAAAGCATTCTGCATCTGAATGGCGATATTCACGCGCTCACGCAGGCCCACAATCAGATCGCCGCGCTGGTGGACAACAGCTGGTATCACGGCAATCCGCTCGCTATCGACCCCGATCGCATCCAGATCCGGCGCGTGCTGGACGTGAACGACCGTTTCCTGCGCGCGATCACGATCGGCCAGGGCGGCCATGCCAACGGCGAGCCACGCCAGACAGGTTTCGACATTGCCGTCGCCAGTGAGCTGATGGCGATCCTGGCGCTGGTGACCGGCCGCGATGGCGTCGAGGCGATCAAAAACCTGCGTGCGCGGATCGGCCGCATGGTCGTCGCGTTTGATAGCGGTGGTCATCCGATTACCGCCGACGATATTCGGGCCGCCGGCGCGGCCACTGTGCTGATGCGCGAGACGCTCAAGCCCAACCTGATGCAGACGATCGAGAACACACCGGCGTTGATCCACACCGGCCCATTCGGCAACATCGCGCACGGCAACTCGTCGATTATTGCCGATCAGATCGGTCTGCGGCTGGCCGATTATATTGTGACCGAGGCCGGCTTTGGCGCCGATATGGGTGGCGAAAAGTTCTTTGACATCAAATGCCGCGCCTCGGGGCTCTGGCCGGCCGCCGCAGTGGTGGTGGCGACCGTGCGGGCGCTGAAGAGCCATACCGGCAAGTATAAGATCACCCCTGGTAAGCCGCTGCCGCATGATCTGCTGGCCGAGAACCCCGACGACGTGGAAGTGGGCGGCGCGAATCTGCGCAAGCAGATCGCCAATATTCGGCGCTTCGGCGTGCCGGTGGTGGTAGCGGTCAATGCGTACCCCGAAGACAAGCCATCGGAGATCGAGGCGATCCGGCGCATCGCGTTGGAGGCGGGCGCAGAGGGCATGGTCGTCAGCACGGTGTTCGCGGATGGCGGGCGCGGCGGGCTGGATCTGGCCGCGAAGGTGGTTGCGGCGGCCGAGCGGCACGCCGATTCGCAGGAGCGTGAATTTCTCTATCCACTGGAGCTACCGATCAAAGCGAAGATACAGGCGCTGGCGACCCAGATCTATGGTGCAGCGGATGTCAGCTATAGCGAAGCGGCCGATCAGCAGATCGCGGCATTCGAGGCCAACGGCTTTGGCGGCCTGCCGATCTGCATGGCCAAGACGCACCTGAGTCTGAGCCACGACGCCGCACTGAAGGGCGCACCGAGCGGCTACACTTTCCCAATCCGCGAGGTGCGCGCGAGCGTTGGGGCCGGCTTCATCTACCCGCTGGCCGGCGCGATCACGACGATGCCGGGCCTCGGCGCGACGCCATCGGCCTATACGATTGATATCGATGAATACGGCAATACCGTGGGGCTGTTCTGATTGTAAATTGCAGATTGCAGATTTCCTGCTTCCCAATCTGCAATTCCTGAGAGGGCGCATATGCGGACACGGATGCCCGAGGCTCGCCGCGCGCCGGGCAGCGAGTGGCTCAAGGATCACCCCAGGCTGCTCGAACTCTCCTACCGGCTCTCGAAACGGCTGATTGCGGCCCTTTACCCTCTGATGCGGCGCTTAAACCCAGGCGCGACCGAGCGGCTGATGATCGGGAGTGAGGAGCTGCTCAAAGGCTATGCGTTCAACTGCCGGATGTGCGGCCAGTGCATTTTGCATAGCACCGGCATGACCTGCCCCATGAACTGCCCCAAGCATTTGCGCAATGGCCCGTGCGGTGGGGTTCGCCCAGATGGTCGCTGCGAAGTCATCCCCGAGATGCCGTGCGTCTGGGTCCAGGCCTGGCAGCGCAGCCAGTCGATGGCGTATTATGGTCAGGAAATCTCTCGTATCCAGCCGCCGCTCAATCACTTGCTGGCGCACAGCTCGGCCTGGATCAACTTGGTAGAGAAGCGCGACATTCAGGCGCCGAAAGGCTGGCAGGTCAGCGTTGGAACCTTGGAACCTTCCAATGGAAAGAACAAGCCATGACTGGCGCGGCAGTGCACACAACCGGAGCGACGCCCGGCAGCCGCCTGGAGCGCGTGCTGCGCTCCGGGCGTTTCGCCGTCACGGCGGAGCTGGATGCGCCTGATAGCGCCAACCCGGACGATGTGTATAAGAACGCGCTGGTGCTGGCCGAGGTATGCGATGCGATCAACGCCACTGATGGCGCGGGGGCGAACTGCCATATGAGCAGCATGGGCTGCTGCGCGCTGCTGAGTCGCGCCGGCTACGAGGCGGTGCTCCAAGTCAGCTGTCGCGATCGCAACCGGATCGCCCTCCAGGGCGACCTGCTGGGCGCCGCTGCGATGGGTGTGAAAAACGTGCTGTGCCTGACCGGCGACGACGTCTCGGTGGGCGATCAGCCCGAGGCCAAGCGCGTGTTCGATCTGGATTCGATTCAACTGTTGCAGATGGGGCGCATGATGCGCGACCAGGGCGTGTTCCTGAGCGGGCGTAAGATCACCACGCCGCCGCGGCTGTTCCTGGGCGCGGTCGAGAACCCGTTCGCGCCGCCGCTCGATTGGCGCCCGCTGCGCCTGGCGAAAAAGATCGCCGCCGGCGCCCAGTTCATTCAGACACAATACTGTTTCGACGTGCCGCTGTTCGAGCGATTCATGCGCGGCGTGCGCGAGCTAGGATTGCACGAGCGGGCGTATATTCTGGTGGGCGTCGGCCCGCTGCGCTCGGCGAAGGCGGCCGAGTTTCTACGCACACGCGTGCCCGGCGTCTGGATTCCCGACGCGATCATGGACCGCATGGCCAAGACGCCCACTCAGCAGCAGGCTGAGGAAGGGAAGCGCATCTGCATCGAGATCATCCAGCAGGTGCGCGCGATCGAGGGCGTTCGCGGCGTCCATGTCATGGCCTACCGTCAGGAAGAGGCGGTCGCCGAGATTATCCATCGCGCCGGCCTGTTCCCGCGCCGCGCCAGCGCACAATTGCCCGCCGTGCCGCCGCATGAGGTAGT